>JBBSES010000061.1:0-13443 GCA_038239465.1 Gemmatales bacterium | reverse complement strand
GCTTTCGCCGTACCATTGGGCGTAAACGTTGGGGTCGCGCAGACGATAGTCGGCGCTCAGGTCGATGACGCGCAGGCCGCGGTCGAGCAGAGGCGGCAGCGCGGTCATGCTGACGCCGTGCGGCAAACAGCCGAAGACGCATTGCACGCCGCGCGTCACCAGTTTATCCACGTCGAACGGCTCGACGCGCAGGTCGATGCGGCCCGCGAGACTGGGGTGCAACTCGGCGATATGCGGCGTGCCCTCCGTGCGGGAAACGACGGCGACGATGCGCGCCGATGGATGGCGCAAGAGGATTTTGATCAGTTCGACGGCGGTATAACCGGAGCCGCCGAGGATGGCCACCTGGATCATTCGCGGGTTCCGTGGGGACATGCGACGTTTTGGTGATTATAGGAAAACCAATGGTTAGCGACGCTTCGCGGAAGCGTTGTGGACTTACCGCCTCGAGGACGCCATGAGCGAAGCCCCTTTCCTCACCATCGCCGATGCCAGCGCTCAAATGCGCGCGGGTCAATTGTCGGCCGCCAACCTGCTCGAATGCTGTTTTGCCCGCGTCGATCATTACGAGGACCGCGTGCAAGCATGGGTCTTCATCGACCGCGATTACGCCCGCGCCGAAGCGGAGCGGCGAGACCGCGAAATCGAGAATGGACAATGGCGCGGCCCCCTTCACGGCATCCCCCTGGGAATCAAGGACATCATCGACGTGTTCGATTGGCCGACGGCGGCCGGTTCGCGGCTCTGGAAGGACAGCATCGCACGGCGCGACGCCACCGTCGTCGCGCGCTTGCGGAGCGCCGGCGCCATCATCCTCGGCAAGACGGTGACGACCGCCTATGCCGGCTTCGACCCGCCGACGACGCGCAATCCGTGGGATTTATCGCGGACGCCGGGAGGCAGCAGCAGCGGATCGGCGGCGGCGCTGGCGTGCGGCATGTGCCTGGGCGCCCTGGCCACGCAGACGGGCGGCTCGATCACCCGGCCGGCTGCTTTCTGCGGCGTGGCGTCTTGCAAGCCGACGTTTGGCCGAGTCAGCGGTGATGGCGTGCTGCCCTTCGCGCCGTCGCTGGATCACGTCGGCGTCATGGCCCGTTGCGTGGATGACGTGGCGCTGCTCATGCAAACCATTCAAGGACCGGACCCGCGCGACGCAGCCACGCTCGACCAGACAACGCTCGCCCTCTTCGATCGATTCGGCACGACACGGCCATGCCTAGGCCGGCCGAGCGAGCTATTCGAGGCCCACGCCGAACCCAGCACGCTACGATTTTTCGAAATGGTCATCCGCCAACTGCGCGAAGCGGGCGCCAAAGTCGTGGATATCGCCTTGCCCGCCCGTTTCGCCGATGTCACGGCGCGGCATCGCACCGTCATGGCCGTCGAGGCGGCTGCATATCATGGCCCCCGGCTTCAACGCCATGCGGACGACTATCCGCCGAATGTACGCCAGTTGCTGGAAGAAGGACTGCGTTGCCCTGCCACGGATTACTACCGGGCCAAGGAGCATCAGCGCCAGCTGCGTGATGACATTTTGCCTTCTCTCTCGGGCTGTGACGCCCTGATCACCCCCGCCACGCCGGGGCCGGCCCCCAATGCAAGCACTACGGGCGACCCCGTATTTAACGCCCCCTGGAGCTACACCGGATTGCCAACCGTGTCGCTGCCCGCCGCCTTCACCGAGGCGGGGTTGCCCCTATCCATTCAACTGGTCGGCGCCCCCTGGAGCGAGCCGCGTTTGTTCGCCGTCGCGCGCTGGTGCGAACAGCGGCTGGCCTTGGAGCGGCGCCAGCCGCCGCTATCATGAACTGCTTTCGCAGGGCCAGGCCGCGATGAGTCCGCCACCACCGAACGAGCCGCCCTCGCGCGAAACGCTCGAACTGGGCGAGGATGCGCCGGCATCCGCGGTGCGTTGGCCCTCCCTCTATCGACTCATACCGGCGCTCGATTCTTTACGTACCTACTCCCCGCGCGCCTTTCGCAGCGACCTGGTCGCCGGCTTGACCGTGGCGGCGTTGGCCGTGCCGCAGGCGATGGCCTACGCCCTCATCATCGGCATTCCGCCGGAATATGGGCTATATACCGCCATCGTCATGACCTGCGTCGGCGCCTTGTTCGACTCTTCCAAACAACTCATTAACGGGCCGACGAACGCCCTGTCCATCGCCCTGCTCAGCGCCTTGGCGCCGATCCCGGCGCAAGACAAAGTGGCCGCCGCCATCCTCCTCGCCTTTCTTGTCGGACTGACGCAGACGGGTATCACGTTGTTGCGACTCGGCGACTTGTCGCGCTATGTTTCCCATGCCGTCATCGTCGGCTTTACCGTCGGCGCCAGTATTTTGCTGGCCCTGGATCAATTGAAGAACTTTCTCGGCCTGTCGGCGGCGGGCGACCCGGCGGCCCATTTCCTGGTGAAGTTCTGGACGACCCTGACGCACGGTGGCCCGCTCCATGCGGGGACGGTGTACGTCGGCGCCGGCACCATTGCCCTCTTGCTCGGATTACGTTGGGCCAATCGCCGGCTGGGGGTGCGTCTTCCTGAATTGCTCATCGCCATGATCGGCATGGCCCTCGTGACGTGGGTCTTCGATTTGGAATCTCAAGGGGTGCGCGTGGTCGGCACCATCCCGCGCGCCTTGCCGGGCTTCGCGCCGCCGCGCGTCGAATGGCACTGGCTGCGCGACCTGTCGGGCAGCGCGCTGGCGCTGGCCCTACTGGGCTTGCTCGAAGCGATCGCCATGGCCAAGGCGATCGCCGTCCGAACTGGCCAGAAGCTCGACATCAATCAACAGTGCCTCAGCGAAGGTCTGGCCAACGTGACCGGCAGCTTCTTCCAGTGCTTCCCCGGCTCGGGGTCATTGACGCGCTCGGCGATCAACCACCAGGCGGGAGCGGCGACGCAGTGGTCCGGCGTCATCTCGGCGGTGGCGGTCGCGGCCATTATGTTGCTCTTCGCGCCGCTGGCTCGCTACGTCCCGCGCGCGGCATTGGCGGGCATTCTCATGATGACGGCCGCGCGCATGATCGATTACGCCCAGCTGCGTTATTACCTGCGGGCCACGCGCTTCGATGCCGGCATCGTGCTGGCCACGGCTTTGGCGGCCGTCGCTGTCTCAGTCGAGTTCTGCATCTTGATCGGCACCCTGCTCTCGTTCGTCCTTTACGTCCCGCGCGCGGCCCGTTTGCACATGACGGAATTGACGGTCACGGCCGAGCGCGTGCTGCGCGAACGCCTTCCCGATGATCCGCGCTGCGACCGCTTGCTCATCTTCAGTCTGGAAGGGGAACTGTTCTTCGGTTCGGGGCCGGACCTCGAAAGACACCTGGCGACACTGCAAGCGCGCGTAGCCGAGGGCGCCCGCGTCGTCGTCCTGCGCCTAAAGCGCGTCCGCAACCCCGACGCCGTCTGCCTGGAATTGATCGAACGGTTCGTGCGCGATACGAAGGTGCCCATCCTCCTCTGCGGCGTCCGCGGCGACCTGGGGCAAGTGCTGCAAACCAGCGGTATCGAGGCGCGCCTGGGCCGGGGCCACGTCTTCCGCGAGGAAAAGGGCATCACCTCCAGCACGCTCGACGCCGTGCGCTACGCTTACGACCTGCTCGGCGACGACCGTTGCATGACGTGCCCGCGGCGCGGCGCGTCCGAGAACGGCAAGGAACCGCTGTACTACATGATTTGACGGCCGCGCTTCTTCGCCAGAGGCCGCCGCTTGCCCCGGTTGCGGGTAATTCCCCTTGTAATAGACGGCTTCTCGCGGTTATAGCGACGGCTCACGCCGGGGCGTCGTGGCCGACGCCCCGCCCGCGGGATCCCTCATGGCCGCCGTTCGTTTCCACCTCCCGAGCCTTTTGCGACGAACGCCTTTATTGGCGTTGTGCCTGACGCTATGTGGCTGCGGCGTTTCCCAAAACCCGTCCTTATTCGCGGGGCAGAATCGGCCACAACCCAAACCGCCCCTCTTCGGCGCGCTGCGCGATTTCGACGTGCAGGCCAGCCGCTTGCAAGTGGTGCCGCCGCCGGCCGGTGTGCCGGTGCAGACGCAGCAATTGTTGATCGCCACCGTGTACGACGAACACGACCGGCCTCTGCCGCGCCGCCGCGTCGAATGGATGCTCGAAGGCGTGGGGAACATCGTCGAGGTCGGCGAGAGTGGACTGCTCGGCGGCCGAGGGGCCAAGATCGATCCCCGCTATGCCGTGGGCTATACCGAGGCAAGCCAACGAACCGTGACGCGCGGCACCTCCGACACGGCGGACGATGTTTCCATTGGTCCGGGACAAACCTGGTGCGTCATTTCCAGCGCCGTTGAAGGCGACACCCATGTGACGGTCTACGCGCCGGAAATCCTCAACTGGGATCGGCACAAGGTCACGATCACGGCGCATTGGGTCGATGCCGAATGGAGATTGCCGCCCCCCGTGGTCGGCCGCGCGGGGACGCCGACGCTATTGACGACACAGGTAACGCGCCGCGGCGACCATGCTCCGCTGCCCGGCGTGCGCGTGCGCTATCGAGTCCTCGACGGGCCGCCGGCGCTGCTGTTGCCGTCGCAGACGCCCGATGAGACGGCCGTCACCGACGCATCGGGCAATGCCGCGGTGCCGCTCGTGCAGACGGCGGCTACCACCGGAACCAACCGTATCGCCATCGACATCGTGCGGCCACCCGACGCGACGAAGCCCGGCGAATTGGCCGGGCTGATCGGCCAGGGCGAAACGCGGGTGGATTGGCAAGGGCCGCAATTGACGCTGACGGCGGCGATTCCGCCCACCGTCGCGGTCGCTCAGGAAGCGGCCGTGTCGCTGAACGTCAGCAATACCGGACAAGTCGAAACGCAGGCGTTGACGCTCAAGCAAACCATCCCGGACGGCTGGCAGTACCTGCGCTCCGATCCGCCCGCGACGGTCGATGGAGCGCAACTGGTGTGGACCTTCGGAGGTCTCGCGGCCGGCAAGGGGCATACGGTGCAAGTCGCCTTCCGCGCCGCCAAACCCGGTCCCGCTAGCGGCAGCGCCGTCGTCACCACGCGCGATGGGCTGCGCGAGGAACGGCCCGTAAACACGCTCGTCACCGTGCCGCAAATCGCGGTGAAGTTGAATGGCCCCGCCACTGCATTGCTCAACGGCTTGGTCGCCTACGACATCACGCTCAGCAATCCCGGCAGCGGCGCCGCGACGAACGTCTATTTGCTCGACGAATTCGAGGGGGCCGTCGAGGAGGAGACGAAGACGAGCAAGGTGAAGCGAGCGATGGGCACCCTGGCACCCGGTGAAAGCAAGGTGGTGCCGATCAAATTGACCGTCAAGCAGGCGGGACAGCTGGTGCATCGAGTCACGGCCAGCGCCGATGGCAACCTGGTGTCGAAAGCCGAGCAGCCGGTCGCGGTGCGGCGGGCGGTACTCGCCATCGACATGGCCGGGCCACGGCGCGGCACCCCCGGTCAGCCCGCGGACTGGCGCATCATCGTCAGCAACCGGGGCGAGGCGGCGCTCGGCAATGTCGCGGTCCGACAGCAGCTGCCGGCCGAGTTGGTCTACGTCAGCGCTACGCCGACCGGGACGCTGTCGGGCAGCGAGGTGACATGGTCCCTCGGTACGCTGCAACCCGGCGAAAAGAAAGAGTTGCAAGTGCGGACCAATGCCTTGCGCCCGTCGCCGCGCGCCTTGACGGTGGCGCTGGCGACGGCCGATCCGGGCATTACGGTGCAAGCGGAAGCGCCTATCGAAATCCTGGGTTTGCCCGCGTTCCGCCTTAAGGTGCGCGACACGCAAGACCCCGTCGAGGTCAATGGCCGAACGACGTATCAGATCGAGGTACTCAACCAGGGAACACTGGTCGGCAACCAGGTACAGGTCACGGCCGTCGTACCGGCGCAATTCATCGTCGTGGGCGGCTATGGCCCCGGTAGGCCACGCAGCGAAGGCAATCGGCTGATCTTCCCGGCCATCGACGCCCTGGCTCCGGGGCAAGCGCTCAACTACACCGTGGACGTTCAAGCGGTGAAGCCCGGCGACGCCCGGTTCCAGGCGGAACTAAGGACCACGACCCTGCGCGACGCGGTGATTGAAGAAGAAAGTACGACGGTGACGCAGGGGACAGCGGCGCCGGCCAGTGTCGCGCCAGTGGGGGGGCGTTTGACGGCGGTTCCGGTGCGACCGTAATAAGAATAAACCTGGCGAGCGGGGTCGCGTGGGCGCCCCGAGTGCGATTGCGTAAGGACGCACTCGAGGCGCTCACGCGCCCCCGCTCGCCATTTCTCAGCCGTACCCCTATTGTCAAGGGGAGTGAATCGCGATTCCCCGAAACGGCGGCCCTCCCATGCCCCTCGATCCCCTCACCCTTCTTCGCCCTCGCCGTCGCGTCACCGGCGCCTCGGCCATTCTTTTGCCTTTCACACCCGGCGGCGACATCGACTGGAGTGCGTTCGACGCCCACGTCAGTCGCACCGCCGACGCCGGCCTGATTCCCGCCGCTAACATGGACACCGGCTACGTCCATCTGCTCGACGACGCCACGCGCGATCAAGTGCTGCAACGCACGCGCGGCGTTATGGCGGGTCAACCTTTTCTCGCCGGGGCTTTCGTCGCCGACCGTCCGGGCGACCGCTTCGACCGCGATGCCTATCTGCGGCAAATCGAGCCGATCGCGCGCCACGGCGGGACGCCGGTGCTGTTCCAATCGTATGGCCTTACCCAGCAAGCCGACGACGACGTCGTCGCTTCTTATGCCGAGATCGGCCGGCACTGTCCGCGCTTCGTCGGCTTCGAACTCGGAAGCATGTTCGCCCCTTTTGGAGCCATCTATTCGCTCGGCGTCTATCGTGGTTTGCTCGGCATCGCGCAATGTATCGGCGCCAAGCATTCCTCGTTACGCCGCGAGCTCGAATGGCAGCGGCTGGCGTTGCGCGACGAGGTTCGCACCGATTTCCACGTTTTCACCGGCAACGATTTGGCCATCGACATGGTCATGTACGGCAGCGACTACTTGCTCGGGCTGAGTACTTGTGCCCCCGACCTGTTCGCGCGCCGCGACGCTTCTTGGGAGGCGGGCGACCCCGCGTTTTACCAACTGAACGACCTATTGCAATATCTCGGCTGCTTCCTGTTCCGCGCGCCGGTGCCGGCCTACAAACACGCGGCGGCGATGTTCCTGCACATGCGCGGCTGGATCGCCAGTGACGCCACGCACCCCGGAAGTCCGCGCCGGCCGGAGAGCGACCGAGACATTTTGCGCGACATTGGCAAGCAACTCGGCCTGGCGATGGGGAACTAAAACCATGCGTTTTCCGGCCATTTCCACGTTGAAAACCGCGGCCCTCTTCCGCGAACGGCTCGCGGCTCTCAGTATCGAGCTACCGTTCGACGAGGGAGTACGAACGGGGCCAGACGCGCCGCTCGGCCAGACGTGTGTGACTCCCGCGGGCATCGTCGGCAATCGCTTCGCCATTCTGCCGATGGAAGGCTGGGACGGCACGGAGGACGGCCGACCGTCGGACCTCACGCGGCGGCGCTGGCGGAACTTCGGCCTCAGCGGCGCCAAGCTCATTTGGGGGGGCGAGGCGGTCGCCGTGCGTGCCGATGGCCGGGCCAACCCCCGGCAATTGCTCCTCAACGAGACAACTTTGCCGGACATCGCCGCCTTGCGAGAGTTACTCATCGATGCCCACGAGGAAGGGAACGCCCACACGGACGACCTGCTTATCGGCCTGCAGCTAACCCACTCGGGACGCTTCGCACGGCCTCACGAGTCGCGCCGGCCCGAGCCGAGGATCGCCTATAGGCATCCCTTTCTCGATGGTCGGGTCGGTGTCGCCAACGACGCGCCGCTCCTCTCGGATGACGACCTTGATCGTCTGGTCGAGGAGTACATCCGCGCGGCCGTCTTGTCACGAAAAGCCGGCTTCGCCTTCGTGGATATCAAGCACTGCCACGGCTATCTCGGCCATGAGTTGCTGTCCGCCGTCGATCGACCGGGCCGCTACGGCGGCACCCTGGAAAACCGCACGCGCTTGCTGCGCTCCGTGATCGCTGGCATTCGCGCCGAGGCGCCAGGATTAAAGGTGGGCGTGCGCATCAGCGTCTTCGACTTCGTGCCGTTCCAACCGGGACCGGGCGGCGTGGGCACACCGGCCACATTTGATCCCTATACCCATGCCTTCGGCGGCGACGGCACCGGCGTCGGCATCGACCTCGCGGAACCGCTCGCTTTCATCGAACTATTGCGAAAACTCGACGTGCGCCTGATCTGCACCTCAGCGGGCAGCCCCTATTACAACCCGCACATCCTGCGGCCGGCCGCCTTTCCGCCGTCGGATGGCTATCTGCCGCCGGAAGACCCGCTCGTCGGGGTCGCCCGTCAAATAGCGGCAACCGCCGTGCTGAAGGAGCGGCATCCCGAGACGTTGCTCGTCGGCTCGGGTTACTCGTATTTGCAGGAATGGCTGCCCCATGTCGGGCAATGCGTCATTCGTGAGGGAAAGGCGGATTTCATCGGCGTCGGCCGCATGGTGCTTTCGTATCCCGAGATCCCTGCCGACATCCTCGCGGGCAAGCCGCTGGCACGCAAGCGCATTTGCCGCACCTTCAGCGATTGCACGACGGCGCCGCGCAATGGTCTGGTTTCCGGCTGTTATCCGCTTGATCCTCATTACAAGGCCCGACCGGAAGCCGAAGTCTTGCTAACCCTAAAAACCGCTCGGGTCGCGCCCCCGTCGCCTTGAACCACGCCCTTTTCGGTTGCCACTCGCGCTTTGGCCGCGTATGTTTCATGAATTCGCCCCTCGCTGTCGCTGTTTCGAGGTTCTCATGGCCGACCGCCGAACGGGAGCTAAAATCGGCTCCTCCCCCGGCGCGAACCGTCGCGCTCAGGTCCGGCACCCGTATGCGCGCGAGGTGCCGTTTCGCTACGGCGAGCAATACGGCACGGCCACGCTTCAAGACATTTCCGCGAGTGGCGTGGGCCTCGTGCTGCCGCGCCAGCTGTTGCCCGGCATGATGGTGACGGTGGAACTGCACGACAAAACCTACAACTCGTGGCGTATGAAGCTGGTGCGCGTCATTCATGTAACTCCGCGCGGCGCCCACCAATGGCTCATCGGCAGCCGCTTCACGCGCGAACTCAGCGCGGCGGAGTTGGAAGGACTGCTGGCTTGAAGATCCCTACCTGTTTAGCGCGCCGTGCGCGAAACGTAAACGGGTCGCGGCCGAACATCTCACTTCCAATCGACGTGCGGCGCGGGCACCGGATAGAAGAACAGATAGCGTAACGCCCGGAAGCCGCGCCCCAGCCAGAATGCCGCCACGAAGCCGCCGAGCAAGAAAAGGCCCGATAGCAACAGCGCGGCGAGATAACGGGGTTGGTCGCTATAGATCAGCCAGCCGGCGACGCGATCAATGATCGGGAAGCCGACGTTGACGAAGAGCAACGGCAACGCCTGCACCCAGAGAAAAGACAGCGTCCCCCACTTCCAGAAAGCCGCGTGCTGGCGCAGCGGGACGCCGTCGTGAAAGCGCAGGCGCACGATACGCAGCACCTTCGATAGATAGAACAACAAGCCCAGCGTCATGGTCACGACGCCGAAAAGACTGAACAGGGCCACCGACGCCAGGGCCGCATAGATGCCGATAAACGACGGCTGCGCGTCGTTGCCCAGGTAGTCCACGACCGTCAGCAGGAAGCGCAGCGCGGTATCGGTCATGGGGTCGATCACCAGCGCCAGCACTCCGTCATCGGCGGCGCCCACAGCTAGAAAGAGGAGCAGCACTACCAGCAGCGTGGCCACTTCGCGCCACCAGTGGCGCACCGTCAGGCCGGCGATTCGGCGCGCCTGACGCGGTTCGCCGGCCGCCGCCCGCAGGGGCAAACTCATGATGGCGAAGAACAACGGCACCATCGGCCGCACGAAAAGCAACGTCGCCACGAACACTTGCGCCTTGGGCAACGAACCCAGTACCCACTCCACCTGCCGATACAACTCGACGACGGGGCGCAAGACCTGGGCCTGTTCCTTGATTTCCGCCAGGTTGCCCATCAAGACGGTCAGGAACGAGTCCACGCCGCCGTCTTGCATCTGGGCAAACGTCTGTTCCAACGGTAAATCGCGGCTGAGGAACGAGTCGGCATTCCGGTCCAGCACGTTGAACGCCGCGTCCAGGACGCGCAAGCGCGGGTCGATGCCGAGGGCCAGGTCCTGCCACAGGCTCAGGAAAATGGCCAGCGGCAAGAAGAAGAACAGGACCGTCGTCGAAAACAACACGGCGGCCAGCGCGCTATAGACGCACAGAACCCGCAAGCGGCCTGGATAGCGACGGAAGGTGAAGAGCGGAATCAACAGCAGCAGTGGCCCGGCCAACGCGATGGTGCCGACGACGGTCCAGACCGGCTCGCGGTCGGCTTCCTGCTTCTCCTGAATGCGGGTTTGCATCTCGGCGTGGATCGGCCCGTGCGCGTCTTTGAGCCGTTCCCGAAGGAGTTCGATGGCTTGCTCGCGGACTTCCGGCGATGCCTCGTCCCACAGCGCCGCTCCGCGCAGCAGCATTTGCGGTTCGATATGAATCTCGGGCTTGGCCGGCGGTTCCGCGGCGAAACACCAGCCGCCGAAGAGAGCGGCGCTCCAGACCAACGACGCGCGGTAATGGCCCATGCCGGCAATTATAAGCGCTGCCGGTCACGCGGCACGGAGCGCGCGCAAATAGCGCAATTCGGTCAACACCTCGCCGAGCAACACGCTTTCCAGGCTTTCCAGTACCCGCGCCGCGGTGCCGCCGTCCATGACGCGATGGTCGTAGGTCAGGCGCACCGCCAGGCTGCCGTCGTCCTCGAAGACGCCATAGTTGAGGGCCGTCGTCAGGGGCGACAGCAGGTGCAACCCGGACGCGCCGAGGCCGGCGACCACGCTCACGGCTTGCGTGCCCATGTACTTGGCCCGCCAGTAGCCGGAAGCGTTCAAGCCGAGCCACCAGACGAAACGGCGCAACGGTCGAGGCAAATTGCTCACGGTCAGGATGCGCCGATAATGGCTGACGCTCTCGATCGGGTCGTCCTTGGCCCGGCGCAGACGGAAGGCGATTTCGGCGAGGCCGAGCGATTCGGCGCTGCGCATCTGCGTGAAGAATACCGCGTCCTCGTCGTTGAAGCGGCGCTCGATGCCGACCGAGGTCACGCTGATGGGGTGTTCGTAAAGCCGGGGCCAGGGGAAGGGGACATAGGCGCGGCGCAACGCCGGCTCGCGGGCGGCGACGATGGCATACGCCTTGAGAAAGATGGCGCACCAGCCGGGCCGCGGCTCGGCGTCGGCGCGGGCGGCGGTCAGCGGCCCCAGGCGCATGCGCCGCTCCATCGGTACCGTCGGCGTCTGCTTGGCGAAGTGGATCAAATCGCAAATGAAACGCCGCGGCAATGACAGCGGCACATAACGACCGTGCGGGTGTGGCATCCTTGCACCTGCGCGAAAGCGGCGGTTGAGAGATAGAGTCGCCCGATGATGAACCGGACGGCCCGGAAAAGCAACGCCACTTCCGGCTCAAGGAACGTGCCGCCGTCTGCCGAAATAGTGGGGGTGAGGCAAAACCTCCGGCCCCTTGGCCAAGCGGCAAGGCAACGGATTGCAAATCCGTCATCCCCGGTTCAAATCCGGGAGGGGCCTCTTTCGCTTCCCTCGCCCCCCTTTCCAAAGCCGGCGCCGGAGGCGCCGCGGTTTTTTCACATCCGCCAAAACACCCCCTTTCGCCGAATCGGACACCCCGTCTTTCGCGGTATAATGGTCGGCAACGCTTCGAGGAAGCGCGACCCCGCTCCGAGGAATCATGGCCGGCACTTATCGCGGCCGCTTGGCCCCGTCTCCCACTGGCGCCCAGCACGTTGGCAACGCGCGCACGTACCTGATCGCCTGGCTGGCCGCGCGGTCGGCCGGCGGTCGCATCGTCCTGCGCATGGAGGATATCGACTCGCCGCGCGTCAAAGACGGCGCCGCCGCGCAGGCCCTCGACGACCTGCGCTGGCTTGGCCTCGATTGGGACGAAGGCCCCATCGTGCAGACCCAGCGGTTGCCGCTCTACGAAGCCGCCCTTCAAAGTTTGCAAGCGCGTGAATTCGTTTATCCGTGTACCTGCACGCGCTCCGACGTCGAGCGCGCGGCCAGCGCTCCGCACGCCGAACACGAAGGCACGGCCTACCCCGGCACCTGTGCCACTCGACGAGCGACCGACGCGGCGGCCCTGGATCGGCCGTTCGCCTGGCGCTTCCGCGCCGGGCGCGAGGCCGACGGCGATTTCGTCGTCTGGAAGTCGGCCGGGATGCCCGCCTATCAATTGGCCGTCGTCGTGGACGATGCCGACCAGGGAATCACTGAGGTGGTGCGCGGCGACGACCTGGTCCCCTCAACGCCCCGGCAGCTGCTGCTTTACGACGCTTTGGAATGGACGCCGCCGACGTTCGCCCACGTGCCTCTGGTGGTCGGCGTCGATGGCAAGCGCCTGGCCAAGCGGCACGGCGACACACGCCTGGCGACGCTGCGCGAGGCGGGCGTCCGGCCAGAAGCGTTAATCGGGCTATTGGCCTGGTCGTGCGGCTGGGCGGAGCGCGGCGAGGCGGTCGCGGCGAAAGACCTTGTGGCACGCTTTCGCTGGCAGAGCATCCCAACCGCGCCGTTGGTATTGTCGGCCGACTTGTTGCGCGGCATCGGGTATGAGGGCTGAAGGCAATGGACCACGATCAACGGCTCAAAACCTTCCTGCGCGAATTTTTCGCCGACTTGCTCATGCTGTTCTTTCCCGAGTGGGCCGTTCGCTTCGATTTGACGCGCGTCGAATGGGTGACGCAGGAAATCTTCGCCGATCCGCCGTCGGGCGAACGCCGCCGCGTGGACCTCGTCGCCAAGTTGTCCACGCGCGGGGAGGTCGCGCCGAGACGCCCTGGAGAGGAGGAAAGTTGGCTCGCGCTGCTTCACGCCGAGATCGAGGGCGCGGACGGCGTGGCGACGTTTCGCGGCCGGATGTACGATTACTATTGTGCCCTGCGCAAGCGCGACAGCCTTCCGGTGCTGCCCATCGCCCTCTACCTGCGCGTGGGCCTGGACGGCATCGGCGTGGACAGCTACGGCGAGGACTTCTGGGAGTTGCCGATCTTGAACTTCCAGTACCTCTATGTGGGATTGCCAGCGTTGCCCGCCGAACCTTACGTCGCGGGAGACAACCGAGCCGGGCTGGCGTTGGCGGCGTTGATGTGCTCGTCGGAAGATCGGAAAGCCTGGCTGCGTGCGGAGGCATTGCGTCGGATCGACGAGTTGCCGGATAATAACTGGCGCTGCGTCAAAGCCTCGATTTAGGGTAGCGGCGTCCCGCACTTCGTCTGAATTCTGGCGAATTCAGCTACTCAGACAACGACCCCCGTAGCTGAATTCGCCAGAATTCAGACCCGCGACCCTAAAGTCAAGCCTTGACACT
>JBBSES010000060.1:0-13468 GCA_038239465.1 Gemmatales bacterium | reverse complement strand
GTCCTGCGCCTGGAGGATGTTCTGCCGGCGACGTTGAAAACCATAGTGTTCGGCTACCTGATCGGCACGACCGGCTGCTTCTTCGGCATGAACGCCTCGGGCGGCACGGAAGGCGTCGGACGGGCGGCCACGCGCGGCGTGGTACTGTCCACGTTTCTCGTGTTGGCGTCGAACGTCCTGCTGGTGCGCGCGATCCAGCTGGCGGCGTAGGTTCGAAAAGGGGTCGGGAGGCTGCGCCCCCTTTGATCTCCCCTCAGTCGCGGATCGGCCCGTTATCCGTCCCATCGTAGGGCTTTTTCCATTGGATAATCTCGATGCGATTGCCGTCCGGGTCGTGGATGAAGAAGCGATCGGCGCCGGGAATGGGGGTCGTCTCTTGCGTGGCGACGCCGCATTCCTGGAAGTAGCGCCGCGCCGCCGCGGCGTCGGTCACGCGCAGCGCGAAGTGGCGCGGACTGATCGTATCGGGTTGGTCCTTGAGGAGCAGATGAATGTGCTGATTGCCGAGGTCGAACCACAAGGCGACAAAGTCGAACGTTCGCGGCTTGGGGATTTCGCGCAGGCCGAGCAACTCGCCATAGAACCGACGGCTGCGGGCCACGTCGGTAATGAGGACGGAGCAGTGGTCGATTCTCTCGACGTGGAAGAAAGCGGAGGACGAGGCGGCGGTTTCCGGCTGGGTGACGGCGGTCATCGGCGGTCTCCAGGGGTGGCGGCGAAATCCTGGATACTGTAGTTGCCGAACCGGCCGGCCGCCAGCGGTTATTCCGCGCGCTTGTGGCTCGCCGAAGCCATCAGGGTTCGTTTGACGAAGTCGAGCCAAACATCGTTGGGACGCTCGGACTTCAGCACCTCGACGGGTTGCCTTTCGGCGGGCGGCGGAGCTTCCCGCGCCGACGAAGGGGACGGCACGAGCGTCCGCCAGAAGGAGCGGCGCGGCGTAGGCGCGGTCACGGTCACGGCTTCCGGCTCCGTGGCTCCTCCTTCGCCCGTCAAGCGCTCCAGGGCGTCGATGATCTCGTCGGCGTCCTGGCAGCGGTCGTCGGGGTTCTTGGCGAGGAGGGTCAGGATCAGGCCCGAGGCGGCAGGCGACAAATCGGGCACCAGATCGCGCGGCGGCCGTGGCGATTCCTTGGCGTGCTTCACCATTACCTGAGCGCGCGACCGGCCGATGAAGGGCATTTGCCCCGTGACGGCGTGATAGAACGTGGCGCCGAGGGCGTAGATGTCGGTTCGATGATCAACGGCGTGCGGCGTCAAGAACTGTTCCGGGGCCAGGTAGGCGGCCGTGCCGGAGAGGGCATCCGCCCGCGCCGCCTCTTCGTCGGGGGCGGCGATTTCCTGCCGTTCCACGAAGACCGCCTGGCCGAAGTCGGCCAGCTTGGCCAGGCCATCCTTACCGATCAAGATATTCCCCGGCTTCACGTCGCGGTGGACGGCCCCCTTTTCCCAGACGGCACCGAGCGCGTCCGCCACATGCCGAACGATCGCGACAGCCCGGTCCAGGGGCAGACGGCCACTCTGCTGGATCAACTCCTCCAGGCTCGGCCCTTCCACGCATTCCAGGATCAAATAAGGCAGCACCATGTCGTCCTCGAAATCGAGGACGCGGACGATGTGCGGATGGGACAACTGGGCCAGCAGCCGCGCTTCGGAGCGCAATTGTTCGTGGGCGAAACGATGCGCGACGCCGGCATCCAGGTGCAAGACCTTGACGGCGACCGGAACGTTCAGTGTTTCGTGCAGCGCGCGGTATACGGTGCAAGCGGCGCCGCGGCCCAGCACGTCGGTGAGCAGACATTTGGCGAGGCGGTCGCCCGCGACGGGGCCGCGCTCGACGGCGAGGCGCGGCGGTTGGGTCCGGGTAGGACGGGAGAGGCTGCCCGATTCCCTGGCCATGACGGTTCCATCCCTGGTTCCGAGGAGTCTACGAGCCAGACCGATACGGCCGCACGGTACTTTATTCGTGGTCGCCGAAACAAGGGGAAGTGAGGTTGCTCGGATAACGGGTAGACTCCGCGCCGTGGCTGCCAGGCGGGGAGAAACGGGTACGTCGAATCCTGCCGGTCGCCTATCCATAGGGCGACGCAAACTTGCCTCGCCGGGGAACTGTTCGCGGCCCTCCTTTCGTCTCAAATGAAGCTTTCCGACAGCGGGCATGTTTTTTTCGGATTGCCGCATGTGGCGCGCCCGCGCTGGGCACTACCTTGATGACGAGCCAAACGAGGGAGCCGACGAGATGCCAAGGGCAGACCTGGGCGCCGTGGTCCAACAGCTGCACAAATTGACGGGCCGGCCGGCGCGTGAGGAGCCGAGCGATGGCGAAATGATCGAGCGCTTCGTCGCCCGCCGCGAGGAATCGGCGTTCGCGGTACTCGTCCGCCGGCATGGGCCATTGGTGTTGCGCGTCTGCCGGCGTGTCCTGGGCGATGCCCACGACGCCGACGATGCCTTTCAAGCGACGTTCCTGGTCCTGGCCCGCAACGCGGCTTCGATCCGCAAACGCGAGGCGCTGGGCAGCTGGCTCTACGGCACCGCGCTGCGCGTCGCTCGCAAAGCGCGGCTCAGCGAGGCGCGGCGCCAGGCCCGTGAAACCCGGGCCGCCGCACTGCCGCGAGAGGACAGCCCGGAAGCCGACGATTGGAAACCCTTGCTGGATGAGGAACTCGGGCGTTTGGCCGTGAAGCATCGGGCGCCGCTGGTACTCTGCTATCTGCAGGGCATGACGTATGGCCAGGCCGCCCGCGAATTGGGCTGGTCCGAAGGATCGATGTCGCGGCGTTTGGCCCAGGCGCGGGAATTGTTGCGCGAACGCCTGGTGCGCCGCGGCATTGCCCTGGGGACGACCGCACTGGTTGCCGCCTTGTCGCGCGACGTCTCGGCCGGCGTATCGGCGACGCTCATCCGGGAGACGGCGGCGACGGCGACCGCCCACGCGATTGGCCTGGTAATTCCTCTCCGCGCGGCGGCTATCGCCCTGGCCGACGGTGCGGCGCCGATCGGTTGGCTCAAGTTCAAGGTCGCCGCCACAATGTTGCTGACGTTGCTGGCGGCCGGCTCGGGGCTGGAATGGCGGACAAAGCAAGCGACTCCGGTTCATGCGAGTCGCGGTCATGAACTCGTTGCCAAGGCATCGCCGGGCCACCGGGCCACCTCCGCGGCCCCTCTGGAGGACGAGACGGACGACCCCGAAAATAAGGACGACGGCGATGCGCTGGAACCGATCGAGCCGCCGTCGCTCCGCCGGGAAGAGTTGCTCTTCGAGTTGCCGCCCTTGGTCGCGCCCGGAATCAAACGGCGCTGCTTCCGCGACGAGGACGACTTGCTGCGGGAGTTGAGCCAGGTCGCCACGTTCAACCGCGAACCGGGGGTGTCCTGGCGCGCGGGGCTGACGCAGACCGTGCCGGCGCCGCTGACGCTTCCCTGGCTGGGCGGCCGTGCCATGCAGGGGTTGACATTGCGGACGCCCAGCGAGGCGCCGCTCGGCGATGACGACGCCTTCGGCATGCACGTGCGCTCGCGCGGCCTGCGCCACTTGATGAGCGAGTCGCTGGCGCACGGCACCGACCGGCGCGTGTTGCCCGAGACCTTGCGGAAGAACTTCCGCTTCTCGCGCGAGTTCAAGGACAGCTTCCTGCACCCGACCACGGTGCCGGTTCTCGTGCAGGTTCTGGGCGTGACGGAACCGCCGTTACGGGAAACGTTGGTCGAGCAATTAGGGCGTATCGACCACCCGCGCGCCACCGGAGCCCTGGTCAACGTGGCGGTCTTCGATGTATCGCCCGGGGTGCGGGCGCAAGCGGTCCAGGCGCTCCGCGACCGCCCCCTCGCGGAGGTGCGGCCCACGCTCTTGGATCGCCTGGGTTATCCCTGGGCGCCGGCGGCCGACCATGCCGCCGAGGCCCTGGTCGCCCTGGACGACTGCGACGCGATTCCCGCCCTGGTCGCGCTGCTGAACGAGCCGGATGCAAAATGGACGGACGGCGGCCCGCCCGTGGTCCGCGAGATGGTGAAGTTGCGTCACGCGACCAACTGCCTGACGTGCCACGCGCCATCGACGGGCGCCGGCGATCCGCTCCGCGCCAGCGTGCCGATGATGCCCGACCGGCGCGCTAACCGATTCATCCGCGCCGATACGACATACCTGCACGCCGACTTCGCGGCGCTATTGCCGGGCGAAGGCGATCCCTTGGGCGAGGGGCGCTACGATTACCTCGTCCGCGAACGCCTGGCCACGTTCGAGGAAGCGACCGCCCGAGCATTGCACGACAGGTCACCCCGATGCGAGGCGATCCGCTTCGCCTTGCGGGAATTGAGCCAGCGACCGACCGTCAAGCCTGCCGAGACGCCGGAAACGACGAGATAATGCCGACTCTTCTTGGACGTTTCCCGGCGATCTCGGCAGCTTGACGGTGGCGCTTTTTTGCATCCATTCGTTTACGTTTCGGGTCCCCCCGCGCTCAGGGCGCTCACACGACCCCGCTCGCCCCTCTCACCACTTCTTGTACGGCAAAAACTTGCCGTTGAGCGTGACGACCACGCGATCTCCCTTCGGATCCTCCTTCTTCTGTATATCCATGTCGAAATCGATGGCGCTCATGATGCCGTCGCCAAACATTTCGTGGATGATGGCCTTGAGAGTGGTGCCATAGACTTGCGTTATCTCGTGGAAGCGGTAGATGAGCGGATCGACCGGCACCGCCTCGCCGACGGAGCCTTTCGTCGGAATTTCCTGCAAGGCGTCGGCCACGTCGGAGCCGAGGCCCAGAAGGGCCGCGGTTTTCGTCGCCTCGTCGACGGACATGGTGGACTGTCCCAGCAGGGCGCTGGCGGTCCAGACCTGATGCCGGCCGGTCGCCTTTGCGATGGTTTGGAAGGTTAGTCCTTTGTTCTTCTTGGCGGCGAGAATCCGCGCGGTCGCTTCGGCGCGGGTCAAACGCTTCTTCTCGGCCATCGTTCTCGGTCTCCATAAGAAAGAGGGTAGGGGAGTGGGCAAGGAACGAGTCGCCGCCACTTATGGTAGCGGCCGCGCCCCGGAAATCGATTCTTTCATCCAGCAAGGCACGTCATGGCCGAACAATACATCTTCACCATCGAAAATCTGAGCAAGGCCTACGCCAAGCGCGAGGTCCTCAAGAACATCTGGCTGTCGTTCTTTCCCGGCGCCAAGATTGGCGTCATCGGCAATAATGGCTCCGGCAAGAGCACGCTGCTGCGCGTCATGGCCCTGGTCGAGAAGGACTTCGTCGGCACGGCCCGGCCGGCGGCGAACATCAGCATCGGCCATGTGCCACAAGAACCGCGCCTCGACGCCACCAAGGACGTGCGCGGCAATATCGAGGAAGCCGTCGCCGCCACCCGCGCCCTGCTCGTCAAGCACGAGGAACTCGGCAACCAGATGGCGGAAGCCGACCCCGACACCCTGGATGCCTTGATGGAAGAAATGTCCAAAGTGCAGGACGCCATCGACGCCAGCAACGCCTGGGATCTCGACCGCACCCTCGAAGTAGCGATGGACGCCATGCGCCTGCCGCCGGGCGACGCCGACGTGAGCAAGCTTTCCGGTGGCGAACGGCGCCGCGTCGCCCTGTGCAAGATCCTCTTGCAGAAGCCCGACATGCTGCTGCTCGACGAGCCGACCAACCATCTCGACGCCGAATCGGTCGCCTGGCTCGAACGCTACTTGAAGGATTACACGGGCACCGTGGTCGCGGTGACACACGATCGCTATTTCCTCGATAACGTTGCCGGCTGGATTCTGGAACTGGACCGCGGCGTCGGCATTCCCTGGAAGGGCAACTACACCTCCTGGCTGGAGCAAAAGCAAAACCGTCTCGCCAAGGAAGAGAAGCAGGAATCGGCTCGACGCAAGCAGCTGGCGCGCGAACTGGAATGGTCCAAGTTGGCGCCCAAGGGGCGCCTGGCCAAGAGCAAGGCGCGCCTGAGCGCCTACGAAAAGCTCGCCAGCCAGGACTACGAGGAACGCGAGGACGAGTTGGTCCTGCAAATCCCGCCGGGGCCGCATCTGGGTGACCTCGTCGTCCGGGCTGAGGCAGTCACCAAGGGGTACGGCGACAACCTCCTCATGGAAGACATGAACTTTAACCTGCCGAAGGGGGGCATCATCGGCGTCATCGGCGCCAACGGCGCCGGTAAGACGACGCTGTTCCGCATGATCGTCGGCCAGGAGAAGCCCGACTCCGGCAGCCTGCGCGTCGGCGATACCGTGGTGCCGGCCTACGTCGATCAAAACCGCGACGCGCTCGATCCGGAGAAGACGGTCTTCGAGGAGATCACCGGCGGCGCCGAGTATTTGATGCTGGGCAAGCGCAAGGTGGCGTCGCGCGGCTACGTGTCGCGCTTCAACTTCAAGGGGCCGGATCAACAGCGCAAGGTGGCCGAGCTATCGGGCGGCGAACGCAATCGCGTCCATTTGGCCAAGCTGCTGCGCGGTGGCGGCAACTTATTACTCCTCGATGAGCCGACCAACGATCTCGACGTGGACACGCTGCGGGCTTTGGAGGAAGCCATCATCAACTTCGGCGGCTGCGCGGTAGTCATCAGCCACGATCGCTGGTTTCTCGACCGCGTGGCGACGCATATCCTCGCCTTCGAGGGGGACAGCAAGACGGTATGGTGCGAGGGGAATTACCAGGCGTATGAGGCGCAGCGGAAACAGAGGCTTGGCGTGGAGGCCGATCAGCCGCAGCGGATTCGCTATCGCAAGCTGCATCAGTGAAAAACAATTTTCGTTTCGGGAGCGCGGGGGAGGACTTCATGCCGATTCACGACTAGACGCGGGTTCGATCCAATCGGTTTCACGACTTCCACCAGTGTTGGACCGCCAATGTCTGCGCCATGCTCAACGCAGGTTTCCTGCCGAATGGCTATTTCGCCATGCTGGAAGCAAAGGCGGTCAAACCAGTTCCCGACCTCGTCGTAATGGACCTGGAGCCTTCCTGCTCCGCGGACGACGGTGGCATCGACGTATCTTTTCAGCCACCCGGCACGCGATTCGTGGTCAGGACGGAATCGGCTGCCTACGCCAAGCGAGCCAACCGCGTCGCGGTTCGTCACCCCGAGGGCAACGTGGTCGCCGTCATCGAAATCGTTTCGCCCGGCAACAAAGACAGCCGCCATGCCATTGAGGACTTCGCGCGGAAGGCGGTCGCTTTTCTCGACGCCGGCGTCCACTTGCTGATCGCGGATTTGTCCCCCCCAGTCGGCGCGATCCGCAGGGGATTCACAAGGTTATATGGGACGAGCTTGGTGAAGCGCCGTTCGAGTTGCCGCCCGACAAGCCGCTGACCGTGGTCGCCTACGCGGCAGGCAGCGAGACGGTGGCTTACGTGGAACCGCTCGCGGTGGGCGATCCCCTGCCCGAAATGCCGGTCTTTCTGACGCCGGATCGCTACGTGCCGTGTCCGTTGGAGACGGCGTATCAAAAGGCGTGGGAACAGTACCCGTTGCCGTTGCGCGGGCCGTTGGAGACGTGAGGAGTAGGGAAGGGGTGGGGGGGGGGGGGAGCCCCCCCGGCTTTTCATTTGGGAATCCCCCGGGGGGGTCCCCCCCCCCCCCCTCGCCAAGCTATTTTGCGAATGTCGTCCCTAACATCAAGGAATCGCCGGCGCCGCCGGCCGGAATCCGCCGAACGGAGCGAACGCGGGCCGTGCGCCATCGCCCAACGGGTTGGGCAGCGCGAAGGCCATCGAGGCGTCGCCCATCTGTGATGGGTCATACGCCGCCGGCATCGGATAGGGCATCTGCCAGTAGGGATTGAAGCCCACATACGGGTTCATCGGATAGCCCCAGGCGTTTTGCCAGGGCGATTGATAGATCGGGAACGGATTGACGAACGGGAACGGATTGTTCCAGGGGTTGGAGACCGCCGCTGGAAACCGAACCGCCACGAAATCGAAGGGATCGCGCGGCTGGCTGATGATCGGATTGCCCGTGTACACCGGGTTGATCCGGCCTGGAGCGCGTACCACGGGAGTCGGCCGAACGGGCGGCGCGGGTCTCGGAGGTGCCGGCGCGGGGGGGGACGGTTTCGGCGGAGCCGGTTGTGGCGCCGGAGCCGGTTTCGGTGCCGGCTGCGTCGTGGGCGGCGCCGGTTTCGGTGCCGGCTTGGTGTCGGCCGAGGATCCGCCCGCCAGAGCCAGAACGAGGGCCAACGACATTGCCAACAAAGTGAAACGACGCATAAGCGAACCTCGGTGATGCGTGAGGGAAACGGCTCCGCTCCACGTTAAGGATGATCCATCCGGCGAAACTTGCGCGACCCGTCCACTTTTTGCCTGGCGACCCGGTGGCCGCGCCGGTAAAAAAGAAATGTCCTTCCCCTCTCGATCCGCCTTCATCTGGGAACTTCAGTATGGCCGCTTTTTGGAAGTTCGTCAGCGAGGACTGGTATTTCGCCGTCCCCATGTTTCTCGTGCTGCTGGTGGCCACGGTCCTCGTCGTCTGGCGCATCCTGCTGAACATGAACGCCCGCACCAATATGAACGAGTTCTTGCCCGTCTTTCAGGACAAGCTCGAAAAGGAAGGCGCTGAGGGGGCCTTGCGCTTCTGCAAGTCGCAGCCGGGCATCATTCCAGGACGCCTCTATGTTGCCGGATTGGAAACGTCCAAGCAAGGGCTGGCCGCCATGCGCCGGTCGATGGCCAACCTCATCGAACTGGAGATTCTGCCCGACCTGAACTTCCTGCTCGCCCCCATCCTGGCCATCGCCAAGATCGCGACCATGTTGGGGCTGCTGCTCACCGTGTTCAGCATGATCAATACCTTCAACAAGATTGGCCAGGCGAGCGCGGGCGGCGGTGGCGGCGGGGCCGGCGTGCAAGCCCAGGCCGGCGCCATCGGCCTGGCCCTCTTCGGCACCGCGATGGGCTTGGTCATCGCCATTCCGCTCGTCTTCGCGCACGTTCTCTTTAAAGACTGGGTCCACAAGTTCGAGACGAAGATGAAGGGAGCCGCGCAGAAACTGCTCGTCCTCGTCCAGGCCGCCAAGCCGCCACAAGGGGCGCCAGCGGTCAATAAAACCGCGGCGCCGGCCAAGACGCTCACGCGCGAAACGTAAACGGAGATCGCCGCCATGGCCGAGAAGCGCCGCTTCCTGGACGTCTGGATCGTCGAGGGCAACACCGTCTACCGCGAAGTGCCGTTCCTCGTCGTCGCCGACTGGACGCAGCAGGGCCGGCTTCTGGAAGACGACATGATTCGGCCTTCCGGCACCGAGAAATGGCTGCGCATCGGCAGCACGCCGGTGATGATGGCCTATCTCCCCAAGGAAGAGCCGAACCGCGTCGAGGACCAGGCCGAGGCGATGGAACCCGTCGAGGTCGATTTCCACTGGAAGCGGCCTCAAGGCGAGGGCGACGACGACCCGGACATGATCCCGCTCATCGACATCAGCCTCGTCTTGCTCATCTTCTTCATGATGACGAGTACGGTGGCCGCCCTCAGTTCGCGCATCAACGTGCCGGACGTGGAAAACGGCTCGACGCTCGCCGCCCCCGGCATGATCTGGATTGGCATCGACCGCGCTCCCGACGGGTCGGCCCTGTATTCCTGGGGCGAGGGCGAAGGCAACCCGGCGCCCGAGAATCAAAACCTGACCGAAGCGCAGACATTGCAAAAGGTGGCCGAGCGCTTGAAGGGGCTGCAAGACGCCGTCGATATCCGCCTCACCGCCGACCGAACGCTGCCCTATGAAACGGTCAAAACGATGACCGTGGCCCTGGAGCCGTATCGTCAGAAGAAATTGGTCAAGAGCATCCGCGCCGAGGTGGGCGAGAGGAAGGGGTCATGAGCTGGAAAATCCGCCACGAGGGATCGCCGCGCTCCATCGACAACCTGACCCTGCCACAGATCACGCAGGGACTGGCCGACAACAAATGGGAAGCGACCGACGAAGTCATGGGGCCGGGCGAAAGCCAGTGGCAGGCCATCGAGAACCATCCGCAGCTGGCCGATATGGCTCTCGACCTCGAACCGCCGACGCCGACGCATCACGACGAGGAAACCAACCTCGACATGAACCCGCTGATCGACGTGACTCTCGTATTGTTGATCTTCTTCATCCTGACGACCAGCTACGAGACGCTGCGCAAGGTGCTGGAACTGCCGAGCGCCGCGGCGGCGGAGAGCAAGGGAAAACTGAAGGAAATGCCGCGTGAGAAGGTGCAACAACTAATGATTAAAGTCGAGGCACGGCTCGAGAACGGCAAGACGGTCATCCGCATCGAAGATCAAGTAGTCGAGCCAAATGACTTGGCGACGGCGCTGAAGAAGTTCGTCAAGGCGAGCCGCAAGACGGAAATGCTGATCGACGCCACGGGCGTCGATTGGGGCACGGTGGTGAATATTCAGGATGCGGCCAAAGGAGCGGGGGTCGAAAAGGCGTACTATCTGGCGCAGCAGCCACCCCCAAAACCGTGAAAAGCTCTTCTTGTTTACGTTTCGCGCTCTCCGCGCGGAGAGCGCGAAACGTAAACAAATCAATCGCTTAGCGCTGATCCACGACCACCGGCTCGTAGGTCGCCCCGCGGCGCACCACCTTGAAGCGCGTTTCTATGATCTCGCTTTCCTTCCGGCCGGCGAACTTCAATTCCTTGCGCAGCAAATCGGCTTCCACCTTCTCGGGGAAGAACGCCACGATGTGATCGGGCACGACCGGCAACGCTAGAGAGCGGACCAGCGAGCCGACCGACTTGGCATCGTTGTCGATCCAGAACATGCGCTTCAGTTGGGCGAGGTCTTCCACCTTGCCGGCCGCGGGCTTCTGGCTCAGGTCGCGGATCAGGCGATATTGGCCATTGCCTTCCGGCACGGCAATCATCGCGCCCATCGCGTGCAATTGCGCGCGATAGTCCTCGTCGTTGATCTTCGGGAAGTCGATGCGCCAGCGCAGTTGGCGTTTGACGCGATCCGTTTGCATGGCCGCGCCGCCGGTTTTCGGGCCGACGCCCTTGTCTTTGCTCCCGTCGCGGCCGCCGTCCTTGCCGCCGCCGCTGCCCGGCTCGCGCAGGCCTTCCGATAGTCTGGCGCGGGCGTCGCCGCTGATTCTGGCCAGGGCGGTCACTTGTTGGGTGCCCTGCTCGATGTAGCGCTGTGTCTCGGTGTCCTTGGGATCGAACTCGGGCAGTTCCGAGGGCTTGACCTCGGTGCGCGGCATGTCGGTCAGCCGCTCTTTGGGCTTGAGCGTCTCGGGCAAGTTCTCCTCGGTGCCGTCGTACTTTTGGACGTCCTCCTCCCGCCCCTTAGCGTTATCGCCGCCGGTACCGCCATCGCCGCCGCCCCCGCCGCCCGCGAAGGCAATCGGCTCGACCTCCATGCCGCCCTTGGACGGGAAGACGATGTGGAGGTAGTTGAACGCGACCCACAGGATCGCCCCGGCCAGGAAGTACAGCGTGAACGAGACGACGCTCGACACCGGGAATTCATGGTGCGGCGAATAGCGTTGCCAGAAGGCCTCGTCCGGCGGCACCAGGGGCTGCGGGCCAGAGGCGGGAGCGGTTGGATTTGGCTGCGTCTGGATAGCTGGCATGGCACGGCCCTGCGAAGACGGGAAGAGGGGCTATCGACATCAACAAACATAGCGGCGAATCGTTGGCGCCGCCAGGGAAAAGCAGGATGGTTCGGAGGGTAAGCGCGAAACGGCAAGCCCTGTTGGTCGCAAATTCTTACGGATTCCGTTCGCCTCATCTGGCCGCGCTCGTTCCATCCTGCGCAACGTCTATACAGCCTTTCCTGTCCCTTCGCCGTATTTCGCTACATTTTAGGGAAATTTGCCTCCTCTATGTCCGTTCGGCATTGTTTCTGCGTATTATCCTTTATTGGCGCAAAGCCATTTCCGTTTGATCCCTTGGCCATCGACTGTCGCAGTCGCGCGAACGACGAAGGAACCCATTACTGAAGTGACCAACTCCTCCCCTCTCTCCGTCCCGCACTGGCCGTTGCCTCACTGCGTCATCGTCATCCCGGTGAACCGCGATGGCCGGCCTCGCATCGACGGCCGCGCCATCGGCACGGCCATCGATTGCGGTCCCGACGACGTGACTCTCGAACTGCACGCGCCATCGGTTCGCTTGACCGGCGACCTGGTGCTCGGCGTGGACGATCCCGAAGGCGGCATCGCCTATCGCGGCGCCCAGGTAGTCGCCGCAACGGAAGCGGCTCCGGGGATGCTGCGGGTTTCGTGTCGCTTCGGCGGTCTCGGCGAGGAGTTGCTCGATCCGCGCCATCTGGTCGCACGCTTCGACGCCGTCGGCAAGCGGCACGTCCTCGGCTTTCCCGCGGATGTCCTCGCCGCCTGGGAAGCGCTGGAGGTGTTGCGGCCACGGCCGAATTGCACGTTGCCGACGTGTCCGTCATGCCAGGGCCTTCCTTCCTTCACGCCCGGCTGCCCCAGCTGCGCCAACGCCGTGTTGACGCGCGCCTGGGTGTTCCATCATCCGGCGTGTGGCTACGCGGGTTTGGCCGATGCGCCGCCGCGCGGCCGCTTTGTCTTCTGTCCGCACTGCGGCGACGAGGGACTGACCGCTGGTAAGGATTGCCGCTGGCTGGAGGCGTTTCGCTGCCCCACCTGCGACTGGGTCGGCACCGACTGGGAGATGTTCGGCCACTGTCTCAGCTGCGGCCTGCGGTTCCCGGCCGATCGCGCCGTCGAGGTGGCCGTGCCCGGCTATGACGTGGCGCGCTTCGTGCCGACGATGCCGGAGCGCGTAGCGGTAGCGGTGGATGAGACAGAAGAGCGCGCGAAGCGGTAGACGATGCCGCTCAGCGTTCGTCCTTCTCGAAGCCGAACGGGTCGAACAATTCCTTCATTGCGGGGTCGTCGTCCAGGCTACCGAAGGCACGCTGCCAGTGGGCGGCTTCCTCGGCGGACGAATCGTGCGGCTTGGCGCTTACTCGTGGCGCCGGAGCGCGCGGCCGTCCTTGCGTTTCGAGCCAGTCGAGGAAGGCGTCGCAGCCGAGGACGGCGCACTGGCGGCGCCGCGCGGCCTGTTGAATGCGGTGGTCGTCCGACACGACGCTCAGTTGCCGCGGCACCGAGTCTTCTCGAATGAGTGCTTCGATCAGGTCGTCGGCCTCGTCGTGATCCACGGCGAAACGGACTTCGATGTCTCGATAGACGTGCGTATCGCTGACGCCCGGCGGCGCCGCGGCTGCGTCGAAGATGACGAGGAGAGACGGCGGCGCCGCGTCGAAGGCGATCCGAATGGTATCGAGCAACCGTTGCCGCGCGAAGCGCAGCGCCGATGGCCCGGCATCGCGGTGCAGAAGGCCGAGCGCGTGCAGCAGGTTGTAACCGTCGATGAGATAGCGCATCGTGGTGGCCAGAGCCGAGCATGGATTCCCCTATCCATTATGCGGCCACCGCTGTTGTATTGATATGTCCGATGCGAGCGAAATGCTCTGAGCGAGCGGGGGGCGTTGGCCCCCCGTGGATTTAGCGAGAAGATCC
>JBBSES010000059.1:0-13483 GCA_038239465.1 Gemmatales bacterium | reverse complement strand
TTCTCCGAAGTCATCATGAACTCGCGTTCAGCCGAGGCGTATGAAAACGAGCGTTTGCTTGGCGAGCGGGAGGGCGTTAGCCCCAATACCGTTTAATTAACCATAACCACTGTCTCGATAAACCTTTTGCGTAAGGGCGGCAAGTGGCGATGCTCGGGCCTTTTCTTCTTGAACTTGGACATCTTCTGCCGCACCACACGCGGATTGATGCGGTTGCGCCGCACCGTGTCATCGGTTCGTTCCTGGCCCATCTCCCACAGCACCACGTCGTACCAGGCCCGCCATGCCTCTTTCGGCGCCGCGGCCACTTCCGGCAGCCGCAACTGCAAAATGCGGAAGCAACCCGCGAACGACAATCGATCCGGGTCCAGCCGCTCCATCGCCGCCGCCTGCGCCATCATGGCGCGGATCGCGTAATGCCCCAGCGACAGGGCGTAGACCTCTTGCAACACGCCCAACGGCGTCTCGCTCCGCAAATGCGCTGGCTTGGTCGGACGCCGCGGATCGTGATGCGTCTTCTGTTCGTCGTAGACCAACTCGATTTCCCAGCGCTCGTGATACAAGCAGACCAGTTCGAGGGCGGGATGGCGTTGGGCGTCCAGCAACGTCGTGAGCAACACGTGTTCCTCGCCGTGCCCGACGCGTTGGGGATCGTCCAGCACGTAGCGGATGACGCGGACCACGATGCCGTGGCGATCGCGGCTCCGCTCGGTGGGGCACGGATACAGTTTGGCCAGGTACGAACGGTCCTCCAAGGAAACCATCGGCCGCAGCACCAGTCGGCTTGGCACCCGCGCCAGCATCTGGCATCCCGTGGCAACGGCCTGTTTCCACAGGGAATAACCGAGAAAGCCGCGATCCCACAAAAGCAGCATGCCGGCATCCAGATGGCGCATCAGGACGGGGGCCATGCTCGGCTCGCCGGAGTGTTTGACGCCTTTGACCATCAAGGCGACTTCGGCATGCGTGCCCCCTTCGACCAGACTGAGTTTGCGGATCTGCGGCCGGGCGCCCGGGCCGCGGTGGCCGCCGTCGGGATAGCCGAAGGCGGTTGCGTTGGCCTGCGAATCGGGCAGGCTCAGCACTGTGCCGTCCAACGCCATCAGCCGCCAGTCGTGGTAGAAGGCGCCGGGCGTTCGCGGCGTGGCCAGCAGCCGTGCCGTCCGCTGGAACAAGCAGCGCACCGGCGCCAGTCCCAAGCGTCGGCGCGCGACGCACAAACTGGAGCGATGCGGCGTGCGCTCGCCGGCGCGCAGCTGGCGGCAGGCCTTGAAGACTTGGCGGAGGGGCAACTCGGTGAAGATGCCCATGGCCAGGACGACCCAAAAGGTCACCTCGCGGGTCAGGACGCAGGCGCGGAAGTCGAAGCACGCGGTATCCTCCAGGGCTTGCTGAATGCCCTTGGGTCCGATAACTTGTTGGAGCAGCACGAGCCGATCGCATACCTGTCCTGCCGCGCCGACCGGCAACAAAGACGGTTTCCCTTCGGGGGTCGGTGTCCGTTTCATCTTCGTCACAGCCTTTCTGAGACCTTGGTTCTGAGCAAACCTAAGGTAGCAAAGGGCTGTGACTTATACTTGATTCAACGGTATTGGGGCTAACGCCCCCCGAGGATATCGTCGGGGGTGCTAACGCCCCCGCTCGCCAAGAAATTAAGTTTCCGCGCCGTCGATATTGTTGGTATTGTCGGCATAAACCTGCCAGGTTAGGAAAATCCTTGCATTCAACGCCGTTTATCTTTCTTCCCAACATCGTTGCATCGGTATCGTGGCAGTAAATACGAAATGGCGGAAATGGGGAGATTGGGAAACGATGCGCTGGGCTTTCATCTACGTCGTTTTTGCCTCGATGACGCTCGCGAGCCATCAACTCGGCGCGGCGGAACCGATCGCGTTTGCCGCCGAAATCAAGGCCCTACGCTTTACCAGCGATCACCAGCTGCTCCGCCAAAACCGGAAGGACGTACTGCAAGGAGGCGAGCGTTATCCCGACGTATCGTGGACGAGGTCGCCGAGGACCAGCTGCCCCATCACGCACACGGGCCGCGAGCGCGTTCGTGCCGAGATAACCCTGAGTGTAGCGGGAATCGTCGATGCCACGCCCTATTTTCTCGAAGGAATCAGCGAGGAGGCGGGCCTTTGCTTTCGCGCCGTGGGTCGGCTGTCCGCGGGCGAAAACATCGCGGTCGCCGTCGAGGCGCCGCGCCGATTGGGCAAGCGAGTGCGTAAGGTCCGCGCCAGTATTTCCTGGTTGCTGACGATTCGTCCGGACAGCGAAACAGCGGAAACGCTGTTCCTGGGCGCGACCGGCCCGCACGTCATCTACGTCACCCTGGGGACGCCCCGCAATACCGACGAGCCACGCGGCGTCGTGACCGACATACGCATGGAATTGGCGGTACGGCGCATGGCGGCGGTCATGCGCGAAACCGGCGTCAACGCCTCGGCGCCGCGCCTCGTCCACGAACTGATGATGCAAAACGGGTATCACTATTTGCCGACGCGCCACTATCCGCGCGACCAAGTTTGGAAAGTCCCCGAGTCGTGGCACATGAAGCCGTCGGGAGCCAATTGCATCTCCATCGTCGAATTCACCAGCCTGATATGCGACATGATAGGCATCGAGGGCAGCGTGGAAGTGACCGCCTATTACGCGAAACCGCCCCACGTTCGCAGGCCCCTCAAGGGCGGCCTCGGCGAGCCGCCCATCACCAAGAAAGGTCCCAACGGCGCCACCTGGCAGCTGTTCTTGATCGACGAGGGGAACACCAATAATGGGCAGATCGGTGGCGTCGGCGGCGTCAACTATTACGAGGCCGTCCTCGTACACGAATGGCAGGGCCAACGCTTTTACTTCCCCGGCGGCACCTATCGCGCATACGATTCGCCCGAGAAGGTGCTGCACGTCTTTCGTACCCTGGCATGGACCACTTACGATCACAACTTGCGCAGCTGGGTCGTGCGAGAGGTGGAGGAAACATACGTTCGGCCAGGGGACAAGCGGCCCCCCGATGTGGACCTGCCGCCGTAGGAATAGACAGGGAGACAAGGAGCATTCTGGACCATTTACTTTGGTTTCAGGACGACGACGGGCAACAGCGCGGGCACGCGCGGCACGCCCGACGCGGGGCTGATGGAAAGTTCGACGCCCTCGGCCACCTTGCTATCCTTGCCGTCGGTGCGCGTTAGACGCGGAGGCTTTTGCAGGCGCTCGAACTGGAACACGATCGAACGACAGCCGGACCAAAGCAGCTGCCGGTCGCGGCCCTCGGCGTCCTTGCTGACGGGAAGTTCCGCCCAAAGGGTGTCGCCGGGCTTATAGCTCAGCGTCGTAGCGGCTTCCGCTCCGAAGGTGTACCGAGTCAGTCGCAACTTGGCGTCGCGCTGGGGAGCGCCGCGTTGCGCGAAGGTCAACGTCGATTTGTTCTCGCTGGCGGAACGGTGCTGAATCGTGAGATTGCCGATGGGACGGACGTTCAAATCGTCCGGCAGGGTGAGCGTCAGCGAACGCAGGTCGAGATCGAAACGGTCCTGGCGCAAGAATTCGAGCAACGCGGAAACCGGGTCTTCCGCCTTGGGTTCGCTGAGTACGGCTAATAGGGCCGTCAATTGCCGCCAGCTGGCAAGCTCCGGCGGGTTGGCCGCCAGCCAGCGGCGCGTCTCCACCCAGCGGGCCGGCGTCTCCTTGCCATCGGGGGAAACCTCCTGAAGCTGCCGGAGGATGGCTTCCTGCCCCGCGGCGATGGCGTTGCGATAACTCGCCTCGGCGGCGCGGCGCACCTCGGCGACGGCGGGATCGGGGATGGTCAATTCCGGCCATTTGACGAAGCCGGGGTACGCCTTTTCCAACTCCTGCCAGCGGCCCCGGGCTTGATCGATGGCGAAACCGACGGGAATATCCAAAGTAGCCGGCCGTTGCGGCGGCGTTCCTAGACCCAATGCGCTGGTCAAGTCGCGGAGCGCCTCCAGGCGCTGCCGCGTCTTGTCCAGGTCGGCGCGCGCATCGGCGACACGGTTGAACGCCAGGACAGTGGCGTAGGTAGCGTTTCTCGATCCGGTCAATTTGTCGGCGCCGCGGAACGGCGGCGCGTCGGCCTCGGCCAACCACTCGCGCAGCCGCTTGTGCCAAGTGTTCCACGCCAGCGGCGCGGCCCCGCCTTTGAAGTCAGTGAAGTGCAGCAAATCCTCGCCCTTCTGATTCATACCGCGAACCCAATCCTCGACGCGCGCCACCGCCTCGCGCATGGCCCGCACGTCGTCGAGACGTTGCTCGCGCAGCAGGACCGCCTCGGTCTGTGCCCATTCCGTCTGGTACTCGGCCGGCGGCAGCAGTTCCCCTTCGAGGCGGCCTTTCAACTCCTCCAGCTTTTCGTCGGTCGTCGCCATCGTCGGCGGCGGCTCGCGGAGGAAGCGATCGCGGTAGGCCTGGTAGTCCTTCAATTCCCGCCAACGGCCAATCACATATTGTTGCGTCTCCGGCGGCAGGTCGGCGAACTCCGGGCTGCTCTTCACCTCCGTCAACAAGCTGAGGTTGCGCTGCAACGTGTCGGCCCGCAATCGCGTCGAGGCGGTCGGACCTTCGTTGCTGCGAAAATTATCGACCGTTGGCTCCAGGGGCGACGGCTTGACCGTCGAATTTCCCAGCAGGAAAGCCGCCGCCAGTCCCATCATGCTGGCCACCAGTCCCACCGCTCCACCCACCGTGGTGAAGAGCCGCCGTTGCGACGCCTGCTTTTGACTTCGGTAGCCGCTGGCCTCGTCGAGACATTGGCGAAACAGTTCCGCGACGCCATACGGCTCGCGTGGCCGGGCCGGCGCGCCCACCAGGGCCGGGCGTTTGACGGCGGTCGCCCAAGGATGCAATTCGAGACTGCCGAACGCCGTGGCCTGACCGCCTTCTTGACCGGCCAGAAAATCCTGGAAACGCTGCCGGACCTGCCTTTTCCGTTCCTCCATGCGCTCGACCCAGGCGCTCGCCGTATCGTCGGCTTTGGCGAGCAGATCGCACTTGCTCAGCACCAGGAACACGGGCAAGCCGCCCGCCGCGCCGCTTCGGCCACGGCTTTGGCGCAGCCCGCGCAGGAAGCCGGCGAACTCGCCGAAGTCGGCGTCGATTTGGCCGGCGTTGGCGGAGGCGTCGATCACCAGCACCAGCGTATCGGCGTCGATAACCTGGCCGGCCAGGCTGGTATCCTCCGCGCCGTCGAGAGATTTTCGCCGGGCCAGCAACTCGTTAGCGGCGCGGCCATCGCAGTCGATCAGCACCACCTCGCGTTTGCCGCCGCCGCTGAATGGCTCGAAGGTCGCGGGGTACGGGGCGACCTCCGCGAGCGTTTCGCGCGGCCGATCCTCGTAGAGCCGCTGTTGAAGTTCGCCCAGGCCGTTGGCGAGGTCGGTGAGATGGCCGTTGAGCAGGTGTTCCTGCGTCCGCGCCGACTCGGCGAGGGCGCCCAGGAGCGACGATTTGCCCGCTTCAGGCATGCCAAACAGGACCACGCGCAGGGCGTCGGGACGGACGACGGCGACTTCCGGCATGACGCGCGATCCTTTCAGGAGATGTCGTCGAACAAGCCGCGCTGCACGCCGCCGGGCCGACGGAACGCCGCGGTGGACAGGCCCGGCCCGTGGTCGCCGATGCCGGCCTTGCGCCGAGAGAGGGCGAACAGGTCGCCGATCATGGCGGCCAACACGCCTTCACCTTGCATCCGCGTGCCGAAGCGAGCATCGTTTAAACGGCCGCCGCGCATGTCGCGGATGCGTCCCAACACGCGCTCCTTGCGGTCGGGAAAATGGCGGTCGAGCCAGCCCTCGAACAGCGGCGCCACGGCTAACGGCAAACGGAGCGTGGTGTAGCCCGCGAATCGGGCGCCGGCATCGGCCGCCGCTGTCAGGATAGCGGGCAACTCGTGCTCCGTCAGCCCGGGAATCACCGGCGCCGTCAAGACGCCGACCGGCACGCCCGCGTCGGCCAACTCGCGGATAGCCGCTAACCGCGCCGCCGGCCGCGAGGCGCGCGGCTCCATGACGCCGACCAACTCCGCGTCGAGCGTCGGGATTGACATATAGACAGCGGCGGCATTGTAGCCGGCCAACTCCGTCAACACGTCGATATCGCGCGTCACCAATCGGTTCTTCGTCACGATGCCGACCGGATTGCGAAAGTCCGCCAAGACTTGCAAACATTGCCGGGTCAGCCGCAGTCGGCGCTCGACGGGCTGATAACAATCGGTGACGCCGCTCATGCCCAGGACTTGCGGCGTCCAGTTCTTGGCCGACAGCGCCTTTCGCAACAGAAGGGGGGCCTGTTCCTTGACCATGATCTTGGTCTCGAAGTCGAGGCCGGCCGACAAACCCAAATACTCGTGATACGGCCGGGCGTAGCAATAGCTGCAGCCGTGTTCGCAGCCGCGATAGGGATTGATGCTGGCCGAGAAGCCCACATCGGGGCTATCGTTGGTGGCGATGATCGAGCGCGTGGCATCCCGAAAGAATTGCGTGTCGGGCGCCGGGTCGTCGGCGTCGGGCGGAATTTCTGGATCGATGTCGTAGTGCAAGCGCTCGAAGCGGTTGGGCGGATTCTCGGCGGCACCTCGGCCGCGGATCGGCACAGTGTCCACGGCAGCCTCACGAGGGGGAAAGTTGGGCTCATTCAACTAAACTATTGTACATTGCTGATGGGGCAGGCGCCAAGACTATGACGAATTTCTCGCCGTCAGGATGGCGACACTTATTGCCGACCGCGCGGATAACGAAACATCATGTACTTACCCCGAAGGGGTTGAATCCCATAGCCCAGGGTTGCCGCGCAGCGGCTACCTTGGGTCTCGGCGACAGCCACCCGCATTTACGCTGAAGGCGTTTCATAATGACTACATTCAGGACGAAATGCTAGCCGCTCGAACGATTCAACCCTTTAAGAGTAGGCTTGGGTGGGTATCGCCGCGACCCAGGGTAGCCGCTGCGCGGCAACCCTGGGCTATGGGATCCAACCCCTTCGGGGTAAATTTTCCGCGACGGCTTAGCTGCGCGTTCACCAATAGACTCGGGAGGCAATCGTGCGCTGGCTGAAAATCATTACTCGCTATGTCTTCGGCGCCCTTTTCGTGGCGGCGGGGGCCAATCACTTTCGCAATCCCGGCTTTTACGTAAGCATCATGCCGCCGTATTTACCGTGGCATCTGGAATTGGTCTATATCAGCGGCGTCACGGAGATCGCGTTGGGCGTGTTGTTGATGATACCGCAAACTTCGACCGTCGCCGCCTGGGGATTGATCGCGCTGCTGATCGCGGTGGTTCCCGCCAACGCGCATATGGCGTTGCATACCGACGACTATCCGCGCTTCAGTCCGGCGCTCATTTACGCGCGGCTGCCGCTTCAAGTGATTCTCATCGCCTGGGCATACTGGTACACGCGGAAGGAGATCGAGCGCTCATGACGGCCTGGCTGTATTTGCTGATAGCGGGCATTCTGGAAGTGGCCTGGGCCATCGGCCTGAAATACGCCGACGGCTGGACCAGGCTGTGGCCGAGCGTGCTGACGATCGCCGGCATGATCGCCAGCTTCTTTTGCCTGGCACAGGCCGTCCGCGTTATCCCGGTGGGCACGGGGTACGCCATCTGGACGGGCATCGGCGCCGTGGGGACGGCCGCTCTCGGCATCCTGATTTTTGGCGAGGAAGCCACGCCGGCGCGACTCGCCTGCCTGTCTTTGATCGTCATCGGCATCGTCGGCTTGAAGCTTACCTCGGGACATTGACGCCCGATCATTTTCCCTGCCAGGCGGCGAAAGTCGCCGACGCGCCCATTTGTTCCTCGATGCGTAACAGCTGATTGTATTTGGCCAATCTTTCCCCGCGCGCCACCGAGCCGATCTTGATTTGCCCCGCGCCGGTGGCGACCGCCAAATCGGCGATCGTGCTATCCTCCGTCTCGCCGCTACGGGCGGAGATGACGGCGCGATAGCCCGCCTCCCTGGCCATGCGCACCACTTCCAACGTCTCGGTCAACGTGCCGATTTGATTGACTTTGACTAACACGCTGTTAGCGACCCCCTCCTGGATGCCTCGTTGGAGTCGTTGGGGATTGGTGACGAATAAATCGTCGCCGATGAGTTGCACGCGCCGGCCAAGCGCCGCCGTCAGTTTGTGCCAGCCGTCCCAATCGTCCTCGGCCATGCCGTCCTCGATGCTGAGGATGGGATAGTCGTCGGCCCAGCGCCGCAGGGTACTCACCATATCGTTGGCGCTGAGGGCGACCCCGGCGGTCGCTTTGAGGTGATAGCGTCCCGACACGTAAAAATGGCTGCTGGCCACGTCGAGCGCGAGGGCGGCATCCTTGCCCGGTTCGTAGCCCGCCTGCTTGATGGCTTCGAGAATGAGTTGCACCGCTTGCTCGTTGCCGTGCAAACGCGGGCCAAAGCCGCCCTCGTCGCCGACGAGGACGCCCTCGAAGCCATGCTTTGTCAAAGTCGTACTCAACGCCCGGTAGACATTGACGCTCATCTCCAACGCTTCGGAATAAGAGCGAGCGCCGATGGGCAACAGCAAATAATCCTGGAAATCGAGGTTCTCCCCCGCGTGCAGGCCGCCGCTGATGAGGTTGATCATCGGCAACGGCATGAGCGCGTCCGCCGGCGATAGATGGCCGCACGTTCCGAGGTAGCGCCACAGTGGCAATCCCTGGACGGCCGCCGCCGCGTGCGCGCAGCCGAGGGAGACGCCGAGAAGGGCGTTGGCGCCGAGGCGCGACTTGTCCGGCGCGCCATCCAAATCGCATAAAAGCTTGTCGATATGTTGTTGATCGATCGCGGGGAGGCCAACGAGGCGCGGCGCGATCTCGGTCATCACGTTGGCGACGGCCTGGCGGACGCCCTTGCCGCGATATCGTGACGGATCGCCGTCGCGGAGTTCGCGCGCCTCGTGCCGGCCGGTGCTGGCGCCGGACGGGACGATGGCGCGGCCGGACGCCCCCGACTGGCAAAGCACCTCCACCTCGACAGTGGGATTTCCGCGGCTGTCGAGGACTTGGCGGGCCATCACACGAGCGATCGCCGATGGGTCGGACACTTCCTATTCCCCCGATGGTTTCGCGTTCTGATCCATGAGTGCCACGACCTCGCTCCAGCGGAATAGCCTTTCGCGGAGTATCGCCAGTGCCAGGCGTCGGACCTCGTCGCGCTGCTCCTCCGACAAGTAATCGACGGGACTGGTGCCGTCCACGCGCGCCAGCAGACAGACGCCCAGATGCTCGATGCCGTGGGCCACTATTTGTTCATAACAGCCATAGCTGATCGCCTTCATGTAGGCGCTCCAAAACGCTTCCGCCAAGGTGAGATAGGCGCTCTGGATTTCCGGGCGGCGGACGGCCTTCAACACGATATGCGCTAGGAACAAGCCGATATCCATCGATGGATCGCCCAGGTGGGCGGTTTCGTAATCGACCAACGTAAAGCCGTCGGCGTGGGCGAGCAGATTCTTCGGCGTGAAATCGCCGTGGCACAATGCTTCCTCAGCCGTCAGCAGCCGATCGATGATCGGATCGATGCGGGCGGCAACTTCAGGCCGTCGCGCCTGCACCATGCGATAGAACGGATCGACGCGCAATTGCACGAACACCTTTCGATCCGTGAATTGCCTCCGCGAATGGACTTCGCCCGCCGTCCTTTCGTGCATCCGTCCGAGAATGATGCCGGCCTGCTCGCCTCGTTGGGTATCAATTTCGCCCGCCAGCAGCATTTCCTTCCAGTTGCGCGACGCGGCCGGCGCGTGGCTCATGGCGAAAACGTAGTTGTCCCGGTCGCTAAACAATACCTCTGGGACCACACCGACGGGCAAGAGCGGATGCAGCACTTGCATGACCTCTTGCTCTCGATATACCCGGTCGAGGTCGCTGAACCACGCTTCCTTGGTGCGCAGTTGCGGGCACGACTGCTTGAGTACGTAAGCACCCTCGGCCGTCTCGACGCGCAGCACTGCGTTGGAGACGCCGCCGCTGAGGACGTCGATGCGCGCGGGACCGGGACCGATCCACTTTTGAGACCGAAGGTAGGCGACGGCGTTGTCGGCGGTGAGTTGCAGCATGGTAAATCAGAGATAATGTGCGGTGTTAGCGGCCTGTGACAGAGGTGTTTGCGAAACGTAATCGAAGATGCGACGGATGGCTTCCCCCACGGCGTATTTATCCTGATGCCAGTAAACGATGCCGGCATGTACTCTTTGGGCCGCTTGCCAGGAAGCATCGAGTACCAGAAAATCATCGTCGTTCGTCAAGAGAATCCTTCCCATAGCGGCCGCTGTTTGCAGGAGAAACTCGTCGGTCTTGCCGCACAATCCATGATCCTGAGCGCGGACCACATCGACTCCTCGGCGCAGCAGCCGCTCACGATTGGACCGGCCCGTTGGATGTCGGCGAGAGCGGTCAACATTGTTATGAACGGACTCGATCGGGATACAGGCGGCGATATTCCTCCGCGAATTTGAGGCCGGCCTCAATTTGGCTTCGGATTTCCTTAAGGTGATCGTAGTAGTATGCCAAGGCCGCATACACCTCGGCGAGTGTCAGGCCTTCGTAGGCATCGCAAATCTCGTCCGCCGACATGCCGAGTCTTTCGTGATCGATGGCGATATGCTGGACGGAAATACGGCGGCCATCAATGCGCGGCTTGCCCCCCAGGGTGCCCGGCGTGGCGACGATATATCCATGCTTTGGATCGGGATTCATGGCCCATCTCCTTCGTTACGAGTTCACGGTCGATCGCGATAGCCGCGCGGATGGGGCCGGTGCCAAAGCCAGGCCGTCTCGACGATGGGCCGCAGTTCCGAATACTTCGGCCGCCAGCCGAGTTCGCGCTGAATTTTCTCCGACGAGGCCACCAGCGTGGGCGGGTCGCCGGGACGACGCGGCCCTTCGCGGACGGGCACCGGCTTGCCGCTCACTTCCTCGACGGCGCGGATCACTTCGCGGACGCTGTAGCCGCGGCCGATACCTAGGTTGTAGCACAGTCCCGCGCCGGGAGTCAGACGCTCCAGGGCCAGGAGATGGGCATCGGCCAGGTCGTCCACGTGGACGTAGTCGCGCACGCAGGTGCCGTCCGGCGTCGGGTAGTCGGTGCCGAACACTTCGATGGCCGGCCGTTGCCCGAGCGCCGCCTGAATGATTAGCGGAATCAAGTGCGTTTCCGGCGCGTGGTCCTCGCCGATGGTGCCGTCCGGGGCGGCGCCGGCGGCGTTGAAATAGCGCAGGGCGGCATATCCCCAATCGTAGGCCGCGGCGTAATCGGCGAGAACCTGCTCCACCATATGCTTGCAGCGGCCATACGGGTTGATCGGCCGTTGCGGCGTCTCCTCGGTGATGGGCACGTGCTCGGGCACGCCATAGGTCGCCGCCGTGCTGGAAAACACGAAGCGCGCGACGCGATGGCGGCGGAGCAGTTCGAGGAAGTTGATCGTGTGGACGACGTTATTGACGTAATACCGGCCCGGATCACGCACCGAGACGCCTACCGACGTGGAAGCCGCGAAGTGGACCACGGCCTCGATGCGATTTGTAACTAATAGATGATCCAACAACTGCGTATCGGCCAAATCGCCGATCGTCAATAATCGCGCGGGTACGGCGGCGCGATGGCCCTGCGACAAATTATCGTAGACCCATACTTCATGCCCCCGCGCCAGAAAATGACGCACGGCATGACTTCCAATATAACCGGCGCCGCCGGTGACGAGGATACGCATGAGCAGTTGTCAGTTGTCAGTTGTCAGTTGTCAGTTGTCAGTTGAAATGTGTGTCACACGATAATCATGTGTATTAGCAACTGACCACTGACTACGGACAACTGACACCTAATTAGTAATACCCTTGGTAATTCCCATAAACACGTCTTCGAGATCGATCTCTTCTTCCTTGAGCATCTTCAGGCGGAAGCTGCCCTGGACGAGGAGGTCGGCGATGAAGCTGCCGTCTTGCAGGCCATCGCGGAGGGTGACGATGAGATATTCCTCGTCGGCCTTGTGTTCCACCTTTTGCACGTCTTCGTGCGCTTGCAGGCGTTCGAGTGCCATGGCGTTCATGCCGTTGGCGACGGCGACGTGAAAGACGGCGTTTTGCCGGACCTGGCGGATGGCCGAGTGGACGTCGCCATCGAAGAGGACTTTGCCGCGCTCGATGATGCCGATTTTGTTGCAGATGTCGGCCAACTCGGGCAGGATGTGGCTGGAAACCAGGATCGTCTTGCCCATGCTGCGCAACTCTTTCAGCAGGCCGCGCATCTCGATGCGGGCGCGCGGATCGAGGCCGCTGGCCGGCTCGTCGAGCAAGAGTACTTGCGGTTCGTGCAGCAGGACGCGCGCGAGGCCGAGGCGTTGCGTCATGCCGCGCGCCAGGCTTGTTACCAGGGCGTCGCGCTTGTAGCCGAGGTCCACGAGTTCCAAGACTTGATCGCACTTCTTGCGGCGTTCGGGGCCTTTGATGCGATAGGCGGCGGCGAAGAACTCCAGGTATTCAATCACTTTCATGTCGTCGTAGACGCCGAAGAAATCGGGCATGTAGCCCATCAAGCGCCGGATTTCCTTGGCGCCGTTGTAGATCGAGTAGCCACAGACGCTGGCCTCGCCCCAGGTGGGATTCAGGAGCGTGGCGAGGATGCGCATGGTCGTCGTCTTGCCGGCGCCGTTGGGGCCGATGAAGCCGTACACGTCGCCCTTTTCGAGCTTGAGCGACAGGCGATTGAGGGCATACAGGTCGCCGTACATCTTGGTCAGGTCGCGCGTTTCGATCATGGCTGCCTCGATGGTGAGAAGCTATTGCGGCCGCACGGGGATGAAAACGCGCAGATACGTTTCCTGACGTGTCAAACCGACGAGCGGGATACGGGGACTTTCGGAGTTAGGCAAACTCCCGAGCCACAGACGGCTGGGCGACGCGGGACCTTGGGCGACTTCCTCGGCAGGGCCGGCTGCGGAAGGCAGACGGATGATGAGCATGGCTTCCTCCAGCCCATCCCTGCGCCAGCTCTGATCGAGGCCGCGGAGCGAACTGTTGCGCCGGCCGACCTCGAAGGCTTGATGGAAGAACGCCGTCTTGAGGATGGCGTTAATGCTGGGAGTGGATGCCGTGCCGTCGTTATATCCTTTATAGCGCTGCCGGTTGCCGGGTTGCAGTTCACCTGTCGGGCCGAGCCATTCGCGCAGTTCTTTCACCCGCCGCTCGTCGTCCCCGAGTTTGGCCAAGTCGATTGGTTTGCCGGGCGTCAGGGTCAGCGGATAAGCGCGGCCGTTGTAGACCAGATGGACGTCCTCCAGTTCGGGCGCGCCCTTGCCTTCCGCGTTGCCGGGCAGCCAGGTGATCGTGCCGCCAATCGGAAACGGCTCGGCCGGCGTCAGTTTGACGTCGGCGACAATCGGCGGTTGCTCGACGTTGGTCGGCGCCTGCCAGCTGGCGGTGAACGACTTGGTGGACCACACCTGGATGGGCACACCCTTGAGACC
>JBBSES010000058.1:0-13493 GCA_038239465.1 Gemmatales bacterium | reverse complement strand
GGCCGCCGAGGTACGACGCATCGGCTTCCCCTGGTCGCCGGAAATGGTGGAGCGCTCGCGGCGTTCCTCCGGTGCCACCATCGAGGCGTGCCGGGCGGCGCTGAACGAAGGCGTCGCCGTCAACCTGGCGGGCGGCACGCACCATGCTTTCGCCGATTGCGGCGAGGGGTTTTGCGTCTTCAATGATAGCGCCGTCGCCGCGCGGGCCATGCAGGCCGAGGGCCGGGCGCGGCGCGTCGTCATCCTCGACGGCGACGTGCATCAGGGCAACGGCACGGCGGCGCTGCTGCGCGACGACGCCACGGTCTTCACCTTCTCGATCCACGGGGCCAAGAACTTCCCGTTGCGCAAGGAGAAGAGCGACCTCGACGTGGAACTGCCGGACGGCACCGAGGACGAACAATACCTCGAAGCGCTGGAACGCGGCCTCGATGAAGCGATCGATCGGGCCAACGCGGACCTGGCCATCTACTTGGCGGGCGCCGATCCCTATATCGACGACCGCTTCGGCCGGCTGCGCTTGACGAAAGCGGGACTGGCGCGACGGGACCGCCTGGTCTTCGACCACTGCCGCCGCGCGGGACTGCCGGTGGCCGTGACGATGGCGGGCGGCTATGCCCGGCGCGTCGAGGACGTCGTGGACATTCACTTCCAGACCGTGTCTCTGGCTCGGGACGCCTGGGGTTGATCGGCTCAAGCGGCTTCCGTCCGCGCGGTCTTTTTCGAGTCGGCCAGTTCGCGCTGGGCCAGCTTTAAATCGTGCAGCGCGCGCAGGAGTTCGAGGTTTTGCTGCTGCATTTCCGCGAGCAGGTCGAGCGGGGTGAGATCACCCAACTCGCGGACGGCGAAGGTCACGTCGCTGGCTTCGAGGCGCGTGACGCCGTCCGGGAAAGGCACCGCGAGGGAAAACGTCGTGACGGGATCGGAAGTCACGCACAGCGACCGGCTGGACACCTGAAAGGTGAGGCGGCCGCGCCGCGTCCGCCGCCACACCTGCCCGGCGATCTCGAAGACGGCGGCCGCGATGCCCGCCAATTCGCGGCGCTCGAAGCCGAGCAAGCCGGCGATTTGTCCCGCCCGCTGACGGGCGACGACGAGGTCGCGTTTGCGGCGCAGCGGTAGAGCGAGGAGTGGAGTGATCATGAGTCGTCGTCCTCCATGACGCGATTGGGCGTAGAGCAAATTATAGGGAAAGCGTCGGCCGTTCCGCCAGGGCATTCGGAGGATTGGCGCGAATGGCGGCATACCGTGTGCTTTACTAGGATAATGGAGAAGCCACTCTCTGCCAAAGGGCCAACCATGCACGCGCCGGCGAAAGACGATGCGACGGTCGCCCCGCCCCCGTTGGAAGACTTGACGTTCCACCCGTCGCCAGCGAATACCGTGGGCGTCGAGATTGAACTGCAAGTCCTCGACCGCGAGACGGGCGACCTGGCGCCCGGCGCCACGCGCATCCTGCAAGCCTGCGCGGAAGAGGGCATCGACACGGCCACCGCCGAATTGATGCAGTCGATGATCGAAATCAAGACCGGCATCTGCCGCGACGTTTCTCAGGCGCGCGAACAACTCGTGCCAGTCCTGCGCCGCGTCAGCCACATCGCCGATTCGCTCGGCTATTCCCTGGCGCCGGGCGGCACGCATCCGTTCAATCGCAGCAGCACCAGCGCCCTGTCGCCGGCTGAGAGATATCAGAAGTTGCAAGATCGCATGGGCGGCCTGGCCTATCAAATGGTGACGTTCGGCCTGCACGTCCACGTCGGCATGCCGGGCGGCGACGAGTCCATCGGCGTCATCAACTCGCTGGTGCAATATCTGCCGCACTTGCTCGCGCTGTCCGCGAATTCGCCCTTCTGGCAGGGGCTGGACACCGGGTTGGCCTCGTGTCGCGCGGCGCTGTTTCAATTGTTGCCGCACACGGGGATGCCGGTGCACTTCGCGGATTGGCAAGGATTCGCCGACTATTGCGCGGTAATGCACGGCTGCAACGCCATCGCGGGGACCAAGGATTTGCACTGGGACATCCGGGCACGGCCGCAAACCGGCACCATCGAGTTCCGCGTCTGCGACGTGCCGCCGACGCTCGACGCGATCCTCGTCCTGACCGCTTTGATGCGCTGCCTGGCGGTGGCGACGCAGCGGAGACTCGAAAAGAAGCCGCGCCTGCGCCGCGGCGACCCGCGCCGCTACTGGGTGGCCGTCGAGAACAAGTGGCTGGCCGGCCGCTTCGGCACTCACGCTCGCTGCGTCCGTAAGCCGGGAGCGACGCCGTCCTTGCTCTCGGAGGACTTGAGCCAATTGCTCGACCGCTTGCAGCCCGTGGCGCGCGACCTGGGCGACGATGGCTTCCTGGCCCTATTGCGAACGACCATCGGCCACGAATCCGGCGCCGAGCGCCAACGCCGTCTGTTCCGCGAAACCGGCCAATGGCCCGCGGTGATCGCCGACATAAAACAGGCCTGGACGCAGGGGCTGGACGCGGCGCCTTGACCTCCGAGGACGATGACGCATGTGCGAACTGATGGCGGCGGCGTTCGCCCAGCCGGTGTCGGCCGACTTCTCCATTCGGGAGTTCGGCCTGCGCGACGCGGATAACGCCGACGGCTGGGGCCTGGCCTGGTATCCCGATCGATCGTTGGCCATCGTCAAGGAGCCGATCCGCTGGGGATCTAGTCCGTACCCCTCATTCCTCGAAAACTATCCCGACCTGCGCTCGCGCGTCTATATCGCCCACGTGCGTCACGGCACCGTCGGCGGTTCGCCCACGCGGGCCGACACGCATCCCTTCGCGCGCGAACTCGACGGTACGGAATACTGCTTCGCCCACAACGGCACCATCGACAACCATCGAGAACTACCGCTCGGCCGCTATCGACCGATTGGCGGCACCGATTCCGAACACGTCTTTTGCCGGTTGCTCGACGCCATCGCGCGCCGGCCGGAACGTTTGGAAAACGAAGCGGGCTGGCGTTGGCTGCACGGCCAACTCGCCGCCGTGAACGAACGCGGCAAACTCAATTGCCTGCTGACCGACGGTCAACATCTCTTCTGCTACCACGACCGCGCCGCCTACAAGGGACTGACGTTTCGCCGCGTCGTCCTCCGGGGAGACGGGCCGCGCCGCTTCGAGGACGCGACGGTGCAACTCGACCTCGGCGGGCCGGACATCAATCACGGCTTCGTCGTCGCCACCTGCGCCCTGAGCGCCAGCGGCTGGCAGCCATTCATCGGCGGCGAATTGGTCGTGCTGAAAGACGGGCGAATGTGCCACTCCAGCCACCGCGATCTATCGCCATGAGCGCCATTCCTCGTCTTCTGCCGCATTTCTCGCTACCACCTTATTCTTATGTGCCGGACGGGCCGCACCCGCACCCCGTCCGCGATGGGGCCGGCCATCACTTTGGCCGCGACGTGCTGCTTTCTCCCCTTGAACCGGGCCGATGGCGCGAGTGTATTCCCTATCTCCTGGGCATCGACCTGTTCAATCACGGTTATTACTGGGAAGCGCACGAAGCCTGGGAGCAGCTCTGGCACCTGCACGGCCGACGCGGGCCGACGGCTGATTTCCTTAAAGGGCTGATTCAATTGGCGGCGGCGGGAGTGAAGGTCCGTCAAGGAGTGTTACCGGGCGTGCTCAGCCATGCGCAGCGGGCCGCCGAGTTGTTGCGTCAAACGTCCGCCAAACTCAGCCATTCTTACGGCCTCGACACCGCGGAGCTAAGCCGTTGGGCGATGGAACTAACGGAGCGCAGGCCGGGTCAGGACGACACTGCTCGCCTTCTCGTAACGGTGGTATTCCCCTTCTTCTTGCTTCCTCAAGACTGATTCGGGAAACGAATTGCTCGGCCACTCACTTCGAATTGCTCATCTAATCGCACAGCACGGCATCGTTGTTGCCCTACAAATAAGCGACAGGCCAATGTGGCGAAGCTGGTTCTTTCGTTCTCGATTTAGATGGAGACCCAACTATGGCCGAGCGTAGCAAGCGGGGATTCGCGTCGATGGATGCGGCCAAGCAACGACAAATCGCCAGCAAGGGCGGCAAAGCGGCGCACGCCAAGGGCACGGCTCACGAGTTCACCCGCGACGAGGCCATTGCCGCGGGACGCAAGGGCGGCCGTGCCGCCCATGCGAAAAACAGCGATGCCGCCGCGCGGGAGACGGATGCGGGCGAGTCCGGCAACGGCGCGTCGAAAAGTACCGCCGTGTTGGAAACCAGCGCCATTTCCTAGTGACGTTCTACCTGAGCCGTCGTCCCTTCGGCCCACCGCCTCGGCAACGACGCCGGGGCTTTTTTTCATGCACGTGGCCATGGAGTCCGTGAGGCGTCACGACCGTTGGCATCCTTATTGCAGTGCGTAATCCATGATCATCACCTTTTATATCGCGGCATTGCTTACCGCTCTGTCCAATCAAATCGAATGCTAGCAAGACGGGAATAAATATCGCTCGGACGTATCTCTCTTATGAGCGGCCAACTCGAGTGGCCCCTCCTAACGCGTTCCCCGTTTCCTTACTCTCTCCGTTGAAAGGTTGAATCACCATGCGTCGTAATCTCATGAGCCTCGCGGCCGTACTCTCCCTTGGCGCCGCCGCCGTCCTCGTCGGCTGCAACACCAGCGACCGCGGCGGGCCGGGCACCGGCAAGGACAGCTTCACCATCACCGGCCCGACCACCTCGACCGGCATTAAGCAGGGCGAAACGCAGATCCTGAAAATTACCCTCAGTCCGGGGACCGACTTCAAGCAAGACGTGACCCTGTCGGTCGGCGAGTTGCCGAAGGGCGTGAAAGTGGAGTTCGAGCCGAAGGTCATCAAGGCCAGCGACAAGAAGGAAGCCGACATGAAGGTGACCGTCGATGACACGGCCGCGCTCGGCGAAAACAAGCTGCACGTGAAGGCCAAGCCGACGACCGGCGCCGAGACGAGCGTGGACGTCAAGTATGACGTGAAGAAGAAGGGCGAATAAGTCCTTCCTCGATAGCGAAACAAAGGCCGACGGGCATTCATGGCCCGCCGGCCTTTCTTCATTGCCTGTCATTCGGCTTGACTAATTCGATAATTAGGCTAGACTAAACAGAGCCGGTCGGCCTCCTAGCGGAACCCATCGTCGTTGAGGAAATTCGTCATGGTCGCGCAAAGCGGTCGAGAAATGCCGCATATTCTTCATTCGCTGCGCGGCCGCATGCGCGTGCATCTGCCCGATTGGTCGGGGCAAAACGCGGGTGCTTTGGAACACTCGCTGTGTCAGGTCGAGGGAGTGCGCCAGGCCAGCGCCAGCCCCTTGACCGGCAACATCCTCATCTCCTTCGATCCCGAGCGCGTTTGCGCCGAGGAATTTCTGGCGCGCTTGCATTCTTTTGAAGCCACGCATTCGATGGCGACGGCCGAACCGATGAAGGCATCCATGGCCGGTGAAGCCTACGGCCTCGTGCGTCGTAATCCGGTGCTGCAAGCCGGCGTCGTCGGCATCGGCGGCCACGCGCTGCTCGATCTCGTCTTTTACGCCGTCGTCTTTAGCGAGCCATTTGGTCTGCCACTCGCCTGGTTGGGCTTCTTGCACCTGACCATCGACGTCTTCATTTGGTCCGCCGCGCTGGCGACGCTGCTCGTCGCCTGGCATGGGCAGCTTCCGGTAACCGCCGCCGTTTAGACTGCGAAAACGGCGGCGCGGAGCGCGCCTCTGGCCTTGACCCCTACAATATCCGAGGATTGGCCACCGCCCCTCCTCGGAGAAAAGCACATGGCCGTCGCCCCGCTTCGCCCGCCCGGTCCCCGCGGCACCTGGATCGGCGGCAATTTGCCCGCGTTTCGCCGTGACCGCCTCGACTTCCTGGCAAGCTGTGCCCGCGACTACGGCGACTTCGTTTCGCTACGCTTCGGCCCGCGGCGCATCGTCCTGTGCAGCGATATCGCCGCCATCGAACAAGTTCTCGTCACGCAAAATCACAACTTCATCAAGCACTTCGCCCTTCGCTTCAATCCGCTCGTGCTGGGCAAGGGACTGCTGACGAGCGACGGCGATTTCTGGCTGCGGCAACGTCGTCTCGTCCAGCCGGCCTTTCACAAGCAGCGCGTCGCTTCCTACGCCGATTTGATGGTCGATTACACGCGCAAGATGCTCGACGGCTGGCGGCCAGGGCAGGAGATCGACATCCTGACCGCGCTGATGGAATTGACCCTCCGCATCGCCGCCAAGACGTTGTTCGACGCCGACGTGACCGGCGAAGCGCGCGACGTTGGGGCCGCGTTGCACGTGGCTCAAGATTGTTTCGTGCGCCGCTTCAACGCGTCGGTGCCGTTGCCGCCGAGCATTCCGACGCCCAATAGCATGCGCCTGCGCCGCGCGGTGCGCGTCCTGGACCGCATCATCTATGGCTTCATCGAGCAGCGTCGCGCCGCCGGCTCCGACAAAGGCGATCTCCTGTCGATCCTGCTGCACGCGCGCGAGGAAGACGGCACGCGCATGACCGACCGCCAACTCCGCGACGAGGCGATGACCCTCTTTCTGGCCGGCCACGAAACGACCGCGTTGACCCTGGCCTGGGCCTGGTACGTACTGGCCCAGCATCCCGAGGAGGCGGCGAAATTGGCCGCGGAAGCGCGCGACGTACTCGGCGACCGGCCGGCCACCTTCGCCGATTTGCCGCGCTTAACCTATGCCGAACACGTCGTCATGGAGACGATGCGGCTTTATCCCGCGGCCTATATTTTGGGCCGCGAGGCCCTGGGGCCATGCACCATCGGCGGCTACGAGATTCCGCGCGGCATGACCGTGATGATGAGCCAGTGGGTGGTTCACCGCGACGCCCGGCATTATCCGGAGCCGCTGCGCTTCCGCCCCGAGCGCTGGGCCGAGGGCCAGGCCAAGCCGCCCAAGTACGCTTACTTCCCGTTCGGGGGCGGCCCGCGTCTGTGCATCGGCAACACGTTCGCCATGATGGAAACCGTGCTGGTGCTGGCGACGATTGCCCAGCGCTATCGCTTCACGCTACGGCCGGGCCACGACGTCGTGCCCTGGCCGACGTTCACGTTACGGCCCAAGAACGGCGTGCCGGCGATCCTGTCCCGGCTCGAATGAGGCGCGTCACGGCGTCAGGGTTCGCAGGATCGCGCGGACCGGACTGGCGTCGAATCCCACAAGTTTCAAGGGCAAGGCGATCAACTCGTACACGCCCTCCGGCACGTCGGCCAAGAGCAACCCTTCGAGAATGGCCATGCCGCAACGCAAGCAGGCTCCATGCGCCGGCAAATCCTGGGCGTCGAATAAATCCACGCTGGGCGTGTCGATACCGACGAGTATCACTCCCCGGCGATGGAGCCAATCGACCAATTCGTTGCTCAGGGCCGCGAAGTTCTCATTGAAGACTTCGGCATCGGGATAGGTGCCGGTCGCCAGCAGCACCCGCGGCGCCGCGATGGATGCCGGCAACATGGCCGGCGTGATGCGACGAGTGCGCGGCACATCAACGCGCACCACCTGGCACGGCCCGAGATAGGCGTCGAGTGGCACCTGCTCCATCTTGGGCGCGTCGGCCCCATAGTGGCTCGGCGCGTCGGCGTGCGCTCCCAAATGAACCGTCGCATGAAGCGAGGAGAGCGTGACGGTATCGCCCTTGCGCAAGTCGCATAGCACTTTGCGGGAAAACGGCGTGTCGCCGGGCCAGACGGCCAGGCGGGGCGAAACGGGCGGCGACAGGTCGTAGATCATGGTTGCTCCTCATAGCTGATGCCGGATGGCCCACAGATCGGGAAACACCGGATGGAACAGCGATTTCTTGAGGAACTCCACGCCCAGTGAGCCGCCGGTGCCCTGCTTGGAGCCGATGGTGCGCTCGACCAGCTTGATATGCCGATAGCGCCACTCCTGGAAGCCCTCGTCGAAATCGGTCATCAACTCGAAGAGGATCTCCGCCTCCGGCTGTGTCTTGTAGAGGCGCAGGATGCCGTCGGCTACCGCGTCGCTCGGTTCGGTCGGCAGGGCGCGGTCGCGCGTCCGCAGCTCCGCGGGCACCTCCACTCCACGATGGATCAGCAAATCGTAAAAGGCATCCATCAGCGATGGCTCGCGCAAACGTTTCAACAAGTCTTCATACGCCAATGTATCCGGCGCCTGGTAGCGGAGCAGGTCGGCGCGCTTGTATCCCAGGGTGAATTCGATGGCCCGGAACTGACTGGATTGAAAGCCGCTGGCCTGCTCCAAACGAGCGCGGAAGCTGTTGAACGACATCGGCGTCAGCGTTTCCAGGATGTCGATCTGCTCCACCAACACCTTCATGACGGTACGGACGCGCTTGAAGGTGGCGACGGCGCCGAACAGGTGATTGGCCATGAAGTCGCTTTTGATCTTGTCAAACTCGTGCAGCAACAGCTTGAACCAAAGCTCATAGGCCTGATGGCTGACGATGAAGAGCAATTCGTCGTGTTCGACGGGTTGCGAACGCGGCTCTTGCAGCGCGAGCAAGGCGTCGAGTTTTAAATAGCTGGCATAGGTGAGGTCCATGCGCGATATCTCAGGGTTTAGCCACGATATATAAGCACGGCCACGAATACGATGAGAAAGAAGACGGACAACAAACCGAGGATAAGGCGATTTTGCCGTCGCGCGCGTCGCCTCGCTTCCGCGTAAGGAATGCGCGTGAACTCGATCATGACATACAGCGGCACGTACCAGCCGGGCAGCAAGCGATGCAAAAACACTTGCAATCGCTTGGCGAGGACGAACCAGGGCGAGGCCACGCGGTCGCGCATCTCGATGAAGTTTTCGACGCACAGGTCGGCCAGGGCGTCGAGGTTTTCCTTGCGCAACTCCTGGTAGCGCCGAAAAGCCTGGCCATAGTCGGGGCCGTGTTGGGCGAGGCAATCGCGGAGGACGGTGCAGTCCTCGAAGGCGGCGTTCATGCCTTGGCCGAGGAAGGGGACCACGGCATGGCAGGCATCGCCGAGCAAGACGGCGCGGCCATTGAGGTGCCAGGGCCGACAGCGGATGGTGACGAGCGGCCCCGTCGGATTGTGCCGAAAATCGCGGGCCAACGTCGGCATCAGCGGCACGGCGTCCGCGAAGTTCCGGCGGAAGTAGGCGCCGATCGTCGCTTCGTCGGTCAACGCGGCGAAGCTATTCGGCCCGTCGAGAGGCCAAAAGAGGGTGCAGGTGAAGGAGCCGTCTTGATTGGGCAGGGCGATCATCATGGAGTCGCCGCGCGGCCAGATGTGCAGGGCGTGCTTCTCCAGGCGGAAGGCGCCGCCAGGGCCAGCGGGAATGGATAGCTCCTTGTAGCCGTGGCCGAGATACTCCTGGGAGTAATCGAACCCTTCGCGCTTTTGCAGCTGGCCGCGAATCGCCGAGAAAACACCGTCGGCCCCGACGAGCAAGGTAGTCGGCACCTCGACCGGCGCATCGATCCCCTCCGCGCTAAACTCGGCGATGCCGGTATCCAGGTCGAAGCCGACGCAGCGGTGCCGGAAAAATAAACGCACTCCTTCGAGCCGCGCGGCGGCTTCGACGAGGAGGCGATTCAGGTCGGCGCGCGATACCGAATAGAGGACTTCGCGCTCGTCCTTGCCATACGGTTGAAAGGCTAGCCGGCCATCAAGGGCATGAATGACGCGGCCTTGCATGGGGATCGCCGTCTTGAGCACGTCGTCGGCCAAGCCGACTTCGCGCAAGGCATGGAGGCCACGTACGGATAGAGCGAGATTGATGGATCGACCGCGCTCAACGTCGGCGCGGCGTGGGTCGGCGCGCTTTTCGTACAGATCGACGCGATGGCCGGCGCGGGCGAGGATGCAGGTCAGCAGGGTGCCGGCCAGACCGGAGCCGACGACGGTAATAGGGGGTCGATTCACGTCCGGTATGGCGGCTGCCTCAAACTTGTTCCCATCAACCGCGCATCTCACGCAAGTACTCATCCACCTCCGCGCCGGTCTTGAACAGTCCGCCTTGATACCCTTCCAACACTTCAAAAAGAGGCCGCTTGAGAGACGTTTCCATGTCAATAATGACGAAAACGGTCGCGCTGCGCCCGGGCGGCAATTCGGGCGACGTAATCTCGATGCGATTGCCGGGCAATATCGTCGTCTCTACATGCAACGCCGGTGACATCGGTTTCTCCTTTTCAACCACTCCACCGTTCGAGAACGCGGACGAAACGCCATACGTCCTCGAAGGTATTGTACAGCGGCACCGGCGCGACGCGGATGACATTCGGCTCGCGGAAGTCGCAGACCACGCCTTCGGTTGCCAGTGCTTGCAACAATCGTCGTGGCTCATCGCGCACAAGCATCGACAATTGGCAGCCACGTCGATCCGGGTCGCGCGGCGTCAATAACTCGAAGCGTCCCGGCGGCAGGCGGTCCAACAGGTATTGCATGTAGCCGGTCAAGCGTTCGGACTTATCGCGTAGGGCGGACATGCCAGCTTCCTCGAACAGGGCCAGCGATGCCCGCAACGGCGCCATGGCCAGGATCGACGGATTGCTCAGCTGCCAGCCATCGGCGCCGGGGCGCGGCACGAAATCGGGTTGCAGGTGCATATGGAATCGCGTCGCCGGATCATTGCCCCACCAACCGGCCAGGCGCGGCAGGGTCGCCTCATTACCATGCTTTTCGTGAACGAAGCAGCCCGCCGCGCAGCCGGGGCCGCCGTTGAGATACTTGTAGCCGCACCAGACGGCGAAATCGACGCCCCAATCGTGAAGCGCCAGTGGCACGTTGCCGGCGGCGTGGGCCAGGTCCAGGCCTATGACGCATCCTTGTCGCCGGGCGGCGGCGGCGAGACGGGGAAGTTCGAGGTATTGGCCGGTGAAGAAATTGACGGCGTTGAGCAACACCACCGCGGTCTCGGCCCCACGCTCCTCCAATACCTCTTCGACGTCTTCGGTGCGCAAGACGTGTTCACTCTTGCGAGGCCGGAGCGCGATAAGCTCCTTCGCCGGGTCAAGGCAATGCAGCGCGATTTGCGAGGCGACGGCGTAGCGATCCGAGGGGAAGGCCGGCTCGTCGATGACGATGGCGCCGCGTCCCGATCGGGGACGGTAAAAGGTCGCCAGCATCAAATGAAGATTGACGGTGAGGCCGTTCATGAAGACGACTTCGCCGGGCCGGGCGCCGACGAGACGGGCGCCGGTCTCGCGGAAGACTTCGTGATAGGCATACCAGGGAGTGCGACCCGCGAAGTGGGCATCGACGCCGAGCGCCGCCCAGTCGTCCAACTCTTGCTCGACCAGGGCACGGGCCGCGCGGGGCTGCAGGCCGAGCGAATGACCGCATAGGTAGACGACGGGTTGGCCGTCCGCGCGGCGCGGGATCAAGAACTCGTCGCGGTAACGGTGGAGCGGATCGATGGCGTCGAGGCGCCGAGCGCAGGTTTCGTCGGCGGCGAAGTCGGAAAGGGTGGAGTCCATCCCCGGAATGTAGTCGGCGGCGGCGGCCGCGTCCAGGACGGGCCGCCGCCATCACCATTACTTCTTCTCTTCCTTGGCGGCGGGAAGTTCGAGGCCGGCGGTCAGGGCCACGTCGCGGCTGCCGAGTTTCTCGGCCAACGCCTGGCGCATGGTGTAGACGAGGACCACCTGGTTGCCGTCCGGCCCGGCGACGACGTAGTAGTTTTGCATGACCTTCAGCCCTTCCAACTCGCCCACGGCCGACACGCGGTAGGTCCAGTAGCCCGGCCGATCGTTGGACGACAACTCGCCCTCCTCGGCCGCTCCGGCCGACTCCCAGCCGGGCGTCTCGTCCATCACCTCGCGGAACTCCGCGGGCGTCATATGCTTGCCCGGTTCGGCCTTGTGCCAGGGCGTCACCGTCACTTGCGCGATAAAGTCGCCGCGCTCCATTAAACGCATGGTTAAATGTTCATCCGTTTGTCCAGTGACGTGCCAGTCGCGCGTGTGGTCAAGCGAATAGGCGCCCTTCGGTTCGCGGTAGTGCAGGAGAAGGAACGGGGCGGGCGGCGCGTCTTGTCCCTCGGGCACGCCGACGAGGGAAGCATCCATCAGCTCCTTGGGTTGCTCGCCCAGGTACTGGCGCACGACGGTCGTCGTCGCTTCCAGGGCGCTGGCCGGGCTGACTGGACCTTGCTCGCGCTCGTCCTTCTGCTTCCACTCCAGGCGCGCGATGCGCTTGTCTTTAAGGGAATAGTCGCATCTGGCCTGTACCGTCAGCTTGACGATGGCGCCCAGGTCGATGCCGCTGGCGGTGCCAGTGACGGTGACCTTCGCCGCGTCGCCGGTGACGCTTTCCAGTTTGCACGTCAGGTCTTGATTGATCAGCCCCTCGAAAGCACACAGAGACTGCGCGACGGGGTTGGTCAGCTTCCAGGTTTCACCGATGTTGACCGCCTTGCCGGGCAACAACCCGGCGATGGCGAGCGTGTCGAGGTGTTCGCTGACGAGGTCGAGTTCCTCACGGGTCAAGGGACCGTTGGGGGAATAGCAGAGGTATTGATCCTTGCAGCGTTGAGCGGCGATCAGGCTACGATCTTTGCGCAGGATGCGTTCGGATTTGTCGCCGCGGGCGGCGATGCTGGCGCGAGCCTGGTCGTACTGCCGGGCGTTCTTGATCGGCCAGCCCTGGGGGCCGACTTCGAGGACGCGCTCGCGAAAGTCGAAGGCGGCGTTGGCGCTGAGGGGAATGGGCACTTTGTTGCCGTCGCGGTTGACGCGCAGTTCGCCGGCAAGCTTCATGACGAGGTTGACCTTGAAGCAATCGCCCGGTTGAGGCGTTTCGTTCAAGGGATAGGGTTGTGCCCAGGCTCGCGAGGTCAGAAGTAACAGCGTCATCCCGACGCCCAGGCTTCGCCAGGTCGCCATAGTATCCCCCCCGTCGCGGAAAATGGGTTCCATCGACGGGGGGATACTTTGGATGGGGCCGCGCGTCAAGCGCGGTTGGCGAGCGGGGTCGCGTGAGCGCCCCGAGCGCGAAAGACGCGAAACGTAAAAAATTCAAGTCACCGGCGTCTCAGGCGGTTTCTCTGCGGGCGGCGTCTCGGCGACGGGTTCGGGCGGAGGAGTCGGCGTCTCGACGCGGGGCGCTTCGACGCGCGGGGCCGGTCCGGGCTGACGCACCTTGACTTTGGTCTCGCCGGCCTTGAGCAATTCGAGGAACGCGGTATGGCCAGCGTCTCCTAAACGACGTTCGTGACGCTTGATGACGCGCGTGTAGCCGCCGGGCCGATCCTGATAGCGGGGGCCGTACTCCTCGAACAGCTTTTTCACGGCTTCCGGGTCGCGGAGCCGCGCCAGCGCCAGGCGCCGCGCGTGCAGCGTGCCCTTCTTGGCAAGGGTGATGAGCTTCTCGACGAAGCCGCGCGCTTCCTTGGCCTTGGCCTCGGTGGTGATGATGCGCTCATGTTCGAGCAGCGCCCGCGTCAGGTTGCGCATCAACGCCAGGCGATGCGTCGCGTTGCGCCCCAGCTGACGGCCTGCTTTTCGGTGTCGCATGGCTATGTTCTATCGTTAGTGATCCGTGGTCCGTCGTCAGTTGTCAGTAGCAACAGG
>JBBSES010000057.1:0-13535 GCA_038239465.1 Gemmatales bacterium | reverse complement strand
GTATATAATGGTGGGTCTACTACAACACCTGGTTTTGGGTGGGGGGGGCGGGGGATCCCCCCCCTGGGATTCCCCCCCCCCCCCCCGGGGGGGGCCCCCCCCCCCGCCCGCCCCCCACGCGACGCTATTTTTCACGAGTTGATTCTAAGGGCGACACATATGCTCCCCGACCCCCTCTTGCACCAAACGCGCCGCCATTTCTTCGGCCAATGCGCCCTGGGCCTCGGCTCCGTCGCCTTGACCTCATTGCTCCAGCGCGAGCGCGCGACCGCCGCCCCCGCTCTGAATCCGCTGGCCCCGCGCTTGGGCCACTACGAGGCCAAGGCGAAAAGCGTCATCTTCCTGTTCATGGCGGGCGGGCCGAGCCAGCTGGAGTTGTTCGACCACAAGCCGAAGCTGCAAGCACTGCATGGCAAGCCGATCCCGAAGGAGTTCATCGAGAACAAGCGCTTCGCCTTCATGGACACGTTCGCCAAGGAGCCGCCCAAGCTCCTGGCCACCAAGCGCAAGTTCGCCCGCGCCGGCCAGTGCGGTGCGTGGATATCCGAATGCCTGCCGCATACCGCGGGGATCGTCGATGACATCGCTATCGTGCGGACGATGGCCACCGACGTCTTCAACCACGGGCCGGCGAAGATTTTCGTCAACACCGGGTCGCCGCAGTTTGGCCGGCCGAGCATGGGGGCATGGGTCACATACGGCATCGGCAGCGCCGCCAACGAACTGCCCGGCTTCGTCGTTCTGCAATCCGGCCCGCGCGGACCGCGCGGCGGCGCCCTCAACTGGGGCAGCGGCTTCTTGCCCACCACCTATCAAGGCGTCCCCTTCCGCACCGGCGGCGAGCCGATTCTGAATCTGAGCAATCCCAAGGGCATCTCGGCGACGCGCCAACGCCAGGTCATCGACGCCATCCGCGACTTGAACGAAGCCCGCCTGGAAGAGACCGGCGATCCCGAGATCGCCACGCGCATCTCGTCCTACGAGATGGCCTATCGGATGCAGACCAGCGCGCCCGACCTCATCGACGTGGGCCAAGAAACCAAGCAAACGCTGGCGATGTACGGCGCCGTGCCGGGCAAGCCGTCGTTCGCCAACAATTGTCTGCTTGCTCGGCGTCTGGTGGAGCGCGGCGTCCGCTTCGTGCAGCTGTATCACACCGATTGGGACCACCACGGTTCCGGCGGCGACGACCTCGATGGCGCCCTCGACGCCCGCTGCCGCGAGACCGACCGGGCCTGCGCCGCTCTGGTGACGGACTTGAAGCAGCGCGGTTTACTCGACAACACGCTCGTGGTCTGGGGCGGCGAGTTTGGCCGCACGCCGATGGGCGAGGTGCGCGAGAAAGTCGGCCGCAACCACCACATCGACGCCTATACGATGTGGCTGGCCGGCGGCGGCATCCGGCCCGGCCTCAGCCTCGGCGAGACCGACGAGCTCGGCTTCGGGCCGGCCGAAGACCGCGTCCACGTCCACGACTTGCAGGCCACGGTCCTCCACTTGCTCGGGTTGGATCACTTGAAGTTGACGTACAAATTCCAGGGCCGCGACTTCCGTCTTACGGACGTGCATGGGGAAGTGGTGAAGAAGTTGTTGGCGTGACGCGCACCTCCGCCTCGCGCACGCGCAGATCGACGCACGTCGTCCGGTAGCTTGCGTCCAAATCGAGCGGCACCGAGAAATCGGCCGCGATCCAGAGCGGCAAGGTCGGTAATGGGTGGCCAATCGAGAGCGGTGCCGGCCAGACCAATAGTTGTTGTTCCTTTTCCTCCCCTTGCACCGCGCGGTACGACACCGCGGCCAGGCTCGACGGCCGATGTCGATGCTTGCGGCCCGCGCAGCGTGGCTACGTCGATTTCGACCGGCTCCTCGCGGTCCAGCAAGGGGACGGCATAGTAACCGGAGGGCAAAACCCCGCCGTTGAGAAGCCGCGCCATGGCCGCTGCCCAGCCCGCGTGGAACGCGCGCCAAGGATGCGTTCGGCTCAAGGGCGGATTACAGTGGTCTAGCAACGACATGCCCGGTTCCTCCAGAGAAACGCCCCAGGTAGTATACCGGGCATCCCCGTCGTTCAACCCGTATTGCGGCCGTAGGTGGCGACCTCGAAGGCGATACCGGCTTCCTCGGCCTCGGCCACGCCATGTTTGAAGTTGCCCCAGTGACACAATTCGTGCAGCAGCGTGGTGCCGACGATGAAGACCTTGCGGCCATCGGTGGTTACGTCGCTGCCGGCCTTGTAGGCGTGCTTCTCGAAGTTGGTGGCCGTCTCCGTATCCAGTTCGATCTGGGTCGGATTGCCGGGGTCGAAACAGCCGTTGGCGGCTTGCACGACGCATTGAAAGTTCGATAGGTCCTTGATGACGATCAGCGGATCGTTGCCCCAGGCCAGGGCGTGGCGAATTTCCGCCAGGGTCAGATGGCCGAACTTCTTCAAGTTGTTGACGATCTTCGGAACGGTGATCACTTGCGGGATGTTGACCCGCACGTAATAGGCGATCTTGGGGAAGTTTTTCTTGTCGTCGTCGCTCATGCGCATGACAGGCACTCCGGGAAGAAAAAAGGCACCACCTTGCCGAAAGGTGATGCCTTTTTCCCACGCGGGGCGGACGCGAATTTTCCATTCGGGTCAAATGCCTGCGTGTCGATGTTCGCTCGCTCGCTCTTCCTCGGCCGTCATCACCAGCGTCTCGTCCGCGCTGGCTTCCTCGGGGGCGCACCAGATGCCGCCGGTCCAGGTGTCGTCGGCGTCCGCCGGCACGAGCATGCCGTTGCGTTCCTCGTGCCGTTCCGTAGGCACGGGGACGAAGGCCGGCTTCTGCTTTTCCTTCCAGAAGCAGGCCAGGGCGATTTGGCCGCAGCGCTCCTGGAATTGCGCCGGCGTTTCCTGCAAGTCGGGGAAGTGATCGACGAACTCCAGGGCCGCCGCGTATTCCTCGGGGTAGGCGCCCAAGATGCGCAGGGCCATGCGCTTCTTGTCGGCCGGCTCCATGTAGGTCAATTCCACCGCCTTGTCGATACGGCCGGGCCGCGTCGAAATGAATTCCACCGTGCCATCGGGCAGCTTGCGCGGCTGGCCCAGCGCCGAGTCGATCTTGTCGATGGCGTTGGTGGTGATGATCGTGAACACGCCGTCGGCGCGGTCGATGCCGTCGAGGCAATTGAGCAGGCAATCGAACGTCAGCGGCGTCATCGGCGCGGCGTTGGCGTCGTCGTCCTTCTTTTTCGGCCCCATGAACATCATGCCGTGGCGCCGGGTGATGTTGTCGCGGCCGTGGAAGACGTTGTCGATATCCTCGATCAAGGCGATGCAGGGGACGTTGACCTGCATGGAACTCCAGGCGTGCATCAGGCCGTGGTTGCCGAGTTCGGCCAGGTTAAGGACGTAGATCGGCATGTTGAGGTCTTCGGCGAAGGCGCGAGCGAGGGCGGTCTTGCCGGTGCCGGGCGGGCCGTAAAGCAACCAGCCGCGCTTCCAGGGAATGCCCTTATCGAGATACCATTGCTTGTGGTTGCGCCACAGTTCGATTTCCTTGATGAGATCCTTGACCCGCTGCGGAAAGATCAGGCTTTCGACGGCGCTGCCGGTGCGGTTACGCGCCTTGCCGAGGTCTTCAGCGCGATGCGCCAAGAGGCGATAGTGGCCCTGCTGATACCAGGCCAGGCCATTGCTGCCGCGCTCGTCGGCATGTTCGCCGTCGCCGATCTTCGGGACGTAGTGGATGAAGAAGCGGTTCTTGGCCTTCTCCCCCTCGTCGGCGACGGTCCAGGTTTCCTGATTGCGCTCGAGGCAGGCGCCCTTGAAGATCGCCTCGATGTCGATGGTGCCGCGCAGGAAGGTGAGCGTCGAATAGACCTTGACCGTGGTTTCCTCCGAGGACCCCCACGGGTTGGTTGGCGCGGTGTTCGGCTTCTTGTTCTCCTGCTGGTTGGTGAAGACGAAAGGCCGCCAGTTGTGCCAGAAGACGATGCTACGGCTGCCGAACTGCTCGTAGGGGACCAGTCCATAGCGGCCGTCGCGCTGGTGTTCGTAGTTGGCGCCGTACATGCGCTCGTAATAGCGCGAGCGCTGAAAGTGCTTGATGAGATAGGCGACCATGGCGTCGTGCGCCGGTTCGGACGGGATCTCGACGCGCTGCACGAAGAGGCTAATGACCTTCCAGCCGATGGCCTTGATCTTATCCCAGAAGCCGGCCAGGAGGCCGAGTATGGCGCCGCCGGCCAGCCAGTTCATTGGATTCATCGACGTCCTCGGTGGGGGAAATTCTCGCGGGTAGGAGGGAAACCGACACGCGCCTCTCCAACCTATTCGGTAGACGCGGAAAGTTCTTTGCGGTTCACGCGAAGGGGGAAGAATTTGCTTGGCGGGGGTCGAGTTGCGTAGCGTACTCGCGCGGACGCGCCGGAGCTTTATGAGATTCCGGCGGGTCCGCGCGACGCACACTACATGGGGAGTGAAGGAATGATTGAGGGGAAGGGAGAAAAGTTACGGCGAGTGGATTTGAACCACTGACCTCCAGGTTATGAGCCTGGCGAGCTACCACTGCTCCACGCCGCGCCATGAGGGGGCCGTCCGTCCCAGGTGAGGCTTGCGCCATCGGGGTGGGGCGGGCGGCCCGTCAATTCCATCATACGGGCGCGGTCAAGGGGCATTGCGAAAAAATGAAGAATGAAGAACGAACAACGGAGAACCGAGAACGGGACATGCGGAATGGCCTTGTCTCGCGGCACGGCATGGGGACAATAGCCCTGAAATACTGGGGAGGATCGCATGTCGGAAAAGCCGTCGAAGCCGCGCGAATGGGCGCCGCGCATGTGGCAGGGCAGCAACTTCTTCGCCTGGCTGCGGCTGCTGGCGCGCAATCGCTTCGCCGTCGGCTGGAGATATTTATACATCGCCGCCATCGTCACGGTGGTCAGTTTCTGCCACATGATTGTCAGCTGGATCGAGTGGGCCTGGTATGGCCGGCGCGTGCGCCGAACGCCGATCCGCGAGGCGCCGCTGTTCATCATCGGCCACTGGCGCACCGGCACGACGCTGCTGCACGAACTGCTCATCCTCGACCCGCGGCATACCTATCCGAATACCTATCAGGCCCTGGAGCCTAATCACTTCCTGCTTACGGAAGCACTCATTTCGCGCTGGATGTGGTTCCTGATGCCCTCACGTCGGCCGATGGACAACATGAACATGGGCTTCGACCGGCCGCAGGAAGACGAATTCGCCCTGTGCATGTTGGGCGTGCCGTCGTCGTACCTGACCATCGCCTTCCCCAATCGGCCGCACGCCTATCCCGAGTACCTCGACCTGCAAGGCTTGACGCCGCGACAACTATCGTCATGGAAGAAGGCGTTTTACGGCTACCTGCAGCGCCTCACCTTCAAGACGCCGAAACGCCTGGTCCTCAAGTCGCCGCCGCATACCTGTCGCATCGGGGTCTTGCTGGAACTGTTCCCCGACGCCCGCTTCGTGCATATCGTCCGCGATCCTTACGTCGTCTTTCCGTCCACCGTGAACTTGTGGAAGTCGCTCTACCGCGCGCATGGACTGCAGAAGCCGACGTTCGAGGGACTGGAGGAACACGTCTTCGAGACCTATCTGCGCATCCACGAGGGCATGGAGCGCGGCCGGCCTCTGATCGCCCCGGATCGTCTGTTCGAGTTGCGTTACGAGGAATTGATCAAGGATCCCGTCGGCCGTATGCGCGAGCTGTACGAGACCCTCAAACTCGGCGGCTTCGAGGAAGTACGGCCGCGCCTGGAGGAATACCTGGCGAGCCAGGCGGGGTACGAGACGAACCGCTATGAGCTAACGCCAGAACGCCGCGCGGAAATCGCCCGGCGCTGGAGCGCGGCGATTCAACGGTATGGATATGCTGATTCCACTTCGGGATGAGACGCATTTGGCTTGCCGTTTCCCTCCGCGCGAAACGGCAAGCCAAGCATGTCTTTCCCCACTGCCCCCGGCGGGAGTCGAACCCGCGGACGGCTTCGAGGTGGCAACCTGGCGAGCAAGGGCCTCAGGCAGGGAGGCTCGACTCACTGTTTTCCCGCGACCGTCCACTGCCACGGTTGCTCCTCGTCCAGCGCCATCCATCCCCGACGGAACGGGGGCGAATCGGGCGGGACTTCCTTGCCCCGCCGGTAAACACGATACGGTGGCCGTTCGGCCCGGCGAAGGAACGGCCCGAGACATTTAACCCTTGTGCGCCTTATGGCAGGCGCCGCACGAGGCGTTGATCTTCTTCAACGCGGCCACGGCGTCCTTCTGTTCTTTCTTGTCGGCCGCTTCGCTGAGCGCCTTGGCGTCGGCGGAATAGGCCTTGGCCAGCTTCTCCCAGCTGGTCATCTCGCCCTTGGACGGCTTGGCCTTCACCAGTTGCTCGCCGAGGGTGTTCAGTTCCTTCGCTTCTTTCTGCACGTCGGCCCAGGCGACCTCCTTGCCTTTCAGTTCCTTTTCGAGCTTCGACTTGAGCGAGTCGGCGCCCTTGTGGGCCTTGGTCATGATTTCCTTGATCGACGGGTCATCCGCCGCCGAGGAAGTCGCCGTCGCCACCAGCACCACCGTCAGCGCGATGGCCGACGCGATCCGCACGATCTGAGTCATTCCGCACTCTCCTTGTGAGTAACCAGGGGAGGGACGACGGACCTTCCGCCGCCCTTGCCTATGTCGATCACCCTCGGGGCGCCCTCCCTGGATATCCCGACGATGCCGAGCCTGAACCCGCCGCCCTTACTTGCCCGCCGGCAACCGCTCTTCCAGTTCCGCCAGCTTGAACAGCAAGGCGCGGTTGCCGCTGAACGGCTCCTCGCCGCGGTACGCCCACTGCATCTTTCCTTCACGGTCGATGACGAACGTGGCGTGAACCAGCGTGCCTTCCTTCGCCCCCTTTTCGGGCGGGGTGAAGGCGCCGAAGCGCTCGGCCACCGCGTTGCCGGGATCCGACAACACGGGGTAATCGAACGCTCCGAACTCCTTGAACCGGGCCAGCGTGGTCGCGGCCGGGTCGGCGCTGATGGCGATGACCTCGGCCCCCAGTTCGCGGAAGTAAGCGATATCGCGGTTCACGTCAAACAGCTGGCTGACGCAGTGGTTGCAATAGTAGCCGTAATAAAAGATCACGACCACCGGGCCTTTAGGCAGCCGCTTTTGCAGCGACCACGGGTTCCCCTGGCTGTCGTTCAGTGTGAAATCGGGCGCCGCTTCGTCCAGGAGCGGATGATCCTGGCTGCGGCGGTAGAACTTATCGCGGTTCGCCCCGGTCTCCTGGAGCAAGGAATCCAGTTTGCCGGACAGCGGCCGAATCTCCCGGCTGCTCAGATACTCGCGCACCTGATCGGCCAGGTTGGGAGCCGTCGGTGTCGGCGGGGCGGCCGGCTTCAGATACTTGACTCCCGCCCAGGCCAGGCTGCCGACGCCGACAGCGAGCAAGACGGCCACGAAGGCGACTTGCCCGTTGTTCAACGAACCGGCCCGACGCACCGCGTAAACCAGGCCGCTGCTGCCGAGGAGGCATACGGCCAGGCCGACCGGCAGCCATAGGAAGCGATAATCGCCCGTCGTGGTCGCCGGCTTGTCCCAGGCATTGGTCATGCAGCACGGGAGTTTGTCCGTCGTCGCCACGCTGTCGCGGATATCGACGCGGACGGGAAGTTCGGTTGGCCCGACCAGCACCTTATAGACGCCGCGAGTGGGCAAAAACCACTCCCAGCGCCCCTCGGAATTGCTATGACCTTCCGCGACGAGTTTCTTGTCGGCGTCGATCAACTTGAGCGCATGGCCAACGCACGGCTTGCCGTCCTCGGTCGTCGTGGCAACCTCGACGATGTTGCCGGCGCGGACCTTGACCGACACGGTCGGCTCGTCAACGGGTGCCGCGCCGGCGACGAACGCCAGCAACGCGGCCGCGCAAAGACGCAGCGCATTCATGACCAGACCCCTGGAGCACGGGAGGATTCACCGCCGGGATGATATCACACATGAGCCGCCGCCGCGCGCGCCAGAGCCGTGGTTAGCGACGCTTCGGAGAAGCGTTGTTGAATAGCGCGCGACGAAAAAGGATCGGCTTTCAGACGCGCGGAGGCGGCGCGGCGGGAGAGGAAGGGAGGGCGTGAGCGGTCGTGCTGGAGGTGGTGAGCCAGCCGGCGGGAGTCCAGTCGTAGGTCCAGGTAACAGACAGCGGCGGCACGACCGACGGAGCGCTTACCCAGTCCGTGGCGAGACCACGGCAAGAACGCGCCGCCATCGCCGTCGTCCAGACGATGCCTCGCGTGGGCGCCGGCTTCGGCTCCGCCTTGGGCGTGGAAGAAGCACAATGGCCCGACTGACAGCAGGACGGCTTTGGTTCGACGGGGACCACTTTTTCTCGATCGCGCAGTCGCACCGCTTGCCAGCCCCCCGCGGACGAAGGCGGCGTTACGCCGTTCCGTTCCGCCCAGGCGAGTTTCTGTTGAGGCGTGTAGCAGCAGCAGCTATTCCAGCATTGCGCCGCGCTGCCGCAGCCGCAGGCATGGCCCTGACAGGGAAAGGGCTGCGAGACGTCTTGCACGATGGAGGCGGGCACGGGCACGCCGACGGCCCCGGTCAGGTAGCCCAACAGGGCCACGCCGACGACGAGCCATCGGCGCAGGCGAACCGCGAATGGTGTCGGCCGGCGCCGTGTCATGGGGACACGCAGGGATGGAGAAAAGTAAGCATACTCGCGGAAATGCTATGGCACGCGAGCGCGGGCGTCAAGCACTTTGTCACTTCCCCAGCGCCCACATCACGGCCAGCACCAACGCGATGACCGTGCCGACGATGATCCACGCCGGCTTGCCCGTCGGCGCGTCTTCCTCCGAGATGTAATTCTCGCAGTGCGGACAGCGTTCGCTGCCCTCGTAGATTGGCTTTCCGCAATAGGGACATGGCTCCGTATCGTCGTCGCGCGGCATGGCGTCACTTCACCCGACTGAGGTATTCGCCCGTGCGCGTGTCCACGGAAACCATCTCGTTGACGCCGACGAACGACGGCACCGTGATCTTCAGGCCCGTCTCCAGTACCGCCGGTTTATACTGTGCTGCCGCCGTTGCTCCCTTGACGCTCGATTGGGTTTCCACGATTTTCAACTCGACCGTCGCCGGCAGGTCGAGGAACAGCGGCTTGCCGTCGTAGAAGGTGACGTGCGCCTTGGTGTTTTCCTTCATGTACTGCATCTGGTCGCCCACCCAGTCGGCGCCGAGGGTGATCTGATCGGACGTCTCGGTGTCCATGAAGACGTAGCCGTCGCCGTCCTGATAGATGTACTCCATTTCGCGTTTGTCGAGATACGCCTGCTCGACCTTATCTTCGGGCCGCACGCGCTGCTGGGTGACGGCGCCGGTCTTGAGGTTTTTGACTTTGAGTTGCAGGATCGCCCGCCAGTTGCCCGGCGTGTTGAGGTGATAATCGACGACGTAGTACAGCTGGCCGTCGTCGCCGACGATGACCATGCCCTTGCGCGCCTGGCTGTAGTTGATGGATGCCACGATTTCTTCCCCCATGCGAAGCGGCGCCGGGCCGCGATGTCGATGAGGTAAGGTAGCAAAAGGCTGGAAAGCTGAGAAGGGGTGTCGGAGGGTGCTTGGTGAACTGTGGACGGAAACCCTTGCCAGCGCCGCGGGCCACCTGTGTTGGCTCGCGGCGCCGGCAGGGTCACTCTTTCGCCCCCATGCAATACAGATACTCCGGCCCGCGCAGATACATTTGCCTTCCCGCGAAGACCCGCGTGGACCAGACCTGTTCCTGGTTCTCGTTCCAGGCGTTGACCTGGGCGCGGTGTTCCAGGACGTTGCGCGCCGCTTGCTTGAACTGGCGGCCCGGCTCGAAGACGACGCAGGTGCCGCTGTTGTCGAAGACGTAGAGATACTTGCCGGCCAGGGTCGGGCTGGCGACGCAACCTAGCGCCTCGGTGTAGCCGACGTAGGGATACATGTCGAGTTTCTGAGCGTATACCACCTTGCCCGTCTTGGCCTCGAAGACCTCGAGCGTGCCGCCCTGCGACAGGATATAGATCAGCCCATCGTGAACCAGGGCGGCGACGGACATGGCCCGGCCGGCGGGGCCGAGCGTCGTGCGTAAGCGATCGACGCCGCGCGCCAGCTGGCGCCGTACCGTATTGTCGGATAGGTTCAACGTGGCGGCCACGTCGCCCGACGATAACCCCTCGTAATAGTGCAGCCACAGCGGGAGGCGATAGTGTTCCGGCAGACGATTGACGGCGGTCAGCACCGATTGCCGGACCTCCGCGTCGTGGGCGTCAATCGGCGACAATGCTTGTTCGGGACGAGCGGCGCTGGCCTCGCGGACGACGCGGCGCGATTCCTCGCGGACGCGGTGGCGGCACTCGCTGACGACGGCCCCCAGGATATAGGCTTTCACCGACGAACCTCCTCGATAGTCGGCCGCCCGACGCAGCACGCGCAGGAACGCCGCTTGCACGGCATCCTCGGCGTCGGCGGCGCGGTCGGCATAGCGGCGGGCCAAGCGATAGGCGGCGTCCATGTGCCGCGCGAACAGATGGCCCAGCGCCTCGCGGTCGCCCGTCTGGACGTAGCGGCCCAGCAGCGCGGCGTCGTCGAGGTCGGGAGTCGGGGCCGGTGAAACGGTCATCGGCAGTCCTCGGTTCGCTGGCGCATCCGTGGCGTCTATCGAATTAGCCCCGCCGGTTCGAGGTTTGGGACAACGGTCGGCAAATTTCTTGCTTCGCGTTTCGCGCGTAGCGGTCAGGCCATCCACGCGCTCTGAGCGATGGCCAGCGCCACGCGGCAGCCGCGCAGGAACTCGGGCACATCCACGAACTCATCGACGGTATGGATCTCGTTTTGGCCGGCGCCGAGCGTGACCGTGGGGATGCCGTGCCGCGTCATCCAGTTGGCGTCGAGGCCGCCGTTGGTGACGCGCTGGATCGGCTCGAAGCCGGCGGCGCGGACGGCGGCTTCGGCGTGGCGCACGGCGGGCGCTCTCGGCTTGAGGTGGAAGGGGTAATAATCGCGCCGCGTCTGGAAGCGGACCTTGGCGCTTCGGCCCTTGTCGTCCGTGACCTGAGTGGCCGCGAGCGCGAAGGCTTCCTTGTACGCCGCCGTGATGGCGGTGACGAATGGAGCGTCGTGGCTGCGCGACTCGCCGCGGATGTGGACGTAGTCGGTGACGACGTTGGTCGCTTCGCCGGCGGCCCGGCCATCGGCGCCGCCAAAGGTGCCCACGTTGCTCGTGCCTTCCTTGCCGTCGCGCGTCACCTTGCCGAACCAGCCTTTTTGCCGGACATCGGCAAGGGCCATCGCCGCTACTACCGTCGCCGATACGCCCTGCTCTGGGTGGACGCCCGCATGGGCGGCGCGGCCGAATACCTCCACTTCCCAGCGGTCGGCGCCCACGGCGCCGATGGTCAGCTGGGAAGCGAGTCGGCCATCGAAGTTGTACGCCGCCACGGGGCCGCCCAGGTCGGCCGGGTCGAGATAGCGGGCGCCGAACAGGCCGCTCTCCTCGCGCACCGTAAACAGCAAGGTAAGCGGTGGGTGGTCGAGCTTTTTTTCCAGGAGGGTGGCGACGAGGGTGACGAGTACGGCCACGCCGGTGCGGTTGTCGCCGCCCAACGCCGTCTTCCCCTCCGCGACGATGCGGTTCTTGCGGCGCACGGGCCGGGCGCCGGCGCACAGCGGCACCGTGTCGAGATGCGTCATGAATAAAAGACGGTCGGCGTCGCGGCGCGTGCCGGGCAGGGTGACGATCAGGTTGCCCGTCTGCGTCGGCAAGGGGATGCGCTCGTGGGCGGTGTCGTGGTGAATGGCGCGCTTCGGTATCCCGGCTTCGATCAGGGCGGACGCGACGGCTTGGCCGATGGCCTTCTCCTGGCCCGTCACCCCCTCGACCGCCAGGAATCGCAGCAAGCGGGCGATGGCTCCCTCCGCGTCGAAATCGAGGTCGATCATGAGGCGTCTCGCAAACATTGGGTTACGCGCGGCTCCGCGCGCATTGTGCCAATCTCGTGCCGAGGGACGGTCGCATAAGTTGGTATGCGCATTTGAAGAGCGGAGAGGCTGCGGCCCCCAACGAAAAATGAAGCACGCTCTACCGCTTCACCTTTTCCTCGCGCCGTTCCATCGCCGCGCCGCAGCATTCGCAGTCGCGCTTCTCGAAGCGCTTGATGGCGCAGACGTCGCACCAGTAATACACTTCGTGCGGTTCGCCGCGAACGCGGCTATGTACCTGGAAGACTTGCAGCCGCCGCGCCTCGCCGACGAGTCGCCCCGTCAAGCGCATGGGTCGATTCAATAAGGCGTCGTCGGTGTAGAACATGCGCGCGCCGTCGTCCCTGGACAGGGGGTAGACCTGGCCATCGGCGGCGTGCAGGGCAAGGGTCGGTGTTTTCGCGTCTTTCAGCGCCGCCACCTGACCTTCGAGGTGAACCTCGGACTTATCCTTATCGGCGCACGCCAGAAAGGGGACGAGGCCCACGAGCCAGGCAGCGGCAAGCAGGGCGCGCGGCGATGGCATGGGACCTCTCCGCGAGTGCCTCACGACACCACGGGGCGAGGCCGTGTCAGGATGCCGGAATGGCTGCCGCTGCCGCGCACCGGCGGCGCCGTCAGGCCCATTGCCTGCAGGGCGTAGCCGGCCGTTTCGGCGTACTCGATGGCGACGATGTGCCGCGGGTCGGCGATGGTCAGCGTCTGCTTGACCACTTCCTCGCCGGTCGCCTGGCGGACGCGGACCTGCTGGATGAGCATCATCGCGGTGCCGTCGGCGAGCAAGAGGGCACTGTCGGCGGCGATACGGCCGCTGACGGCGCGGGGGGCGTACAGCTTGGTGCCGCCGCCGGCCACGCTGTCGGTGCCGACGGTTTGTACCGATGCGTCGGCGTCGAGGACCACCACGCAGGGACCCTGCCACTCCTGGGATTTTCCGAAGAGTTTCGCTAGCAACCCGGCGTCCATTGGAGGCTTCTCCTCTGCGTCGCGGCCAGCACCCGCGGCCCGGCGACAGACTGGAAGAGGAAGGACCGCCGACCCGACGGGGGCAGGCGGGGCCGGGCACACCGACCGATGGCCCGGTAATCGTCACACTCTAGTATAGAGTACCTTAGCCTATCACGGAGGGCGCCAAAGGGTCAATTTGCGACTTTTCGGCAAACTGGGGCACGGATGAGTTGCCGGCGCGCGTCGGGAAGGGATGGTGCCGAAGATGCGGTGCTGAATTGTGGCGAATTCAGCTACGTCAATGCGCAGCGCCGCTCCCGTAGCTGAATTCGCCAGAATTCAGCACCGATGCCGCCGATCTCCGTTGACATGCGCCGGCCGCGGCCGCTAGGGTGCCGCGCGGCGCTGCGGCGCCTCACATTCCGGCCGCCAGGAGGGCGCACATGGACCCCTTTTCCCCCATCCGTCAGTGCTTCGACGACCACCGCCTGACGACGCACCTGGCCGCCTTCTACGGCCTGGGCGTGGCCATCTGGCTCGTCTACCTGGTTTTGCACCGCCTGTTGCGCCGCGCTCGCGGCCAGGCGCCGGCCGCCAATTGGCT
>JBBSES010000056.1:0-13720 GCA_038239465.1 Gemmatales bacterium | reverse complement strand
GTGCTATATTCTGGCGAATCCAGCTACGGTAGCTGGATTCGCCAGAATTCAGCCCCGCGGCCACTCGACTCAAAGGCCATCGTGGCCCCCTCCTGAGACGAAAGCTGCTCGCGCCGCCTACCATTCGCGGGCGCGGTCGCTAACCTAACCTTTGGATTCGACCCGTCTCAGGAGGCCCCGCACCGTGCTTGCCGCGTCGGCGTCCGAAGTCCATTGGATCTGGAGCGTCCTCGGTCTGTTGAGCGTCCCGGCCCTCGTCGCCCTGAACGGCCTGTTCGTGGCCGCCGAATTTTCGCTGGTGGCGGTGCGCAAGACGCGCGTCGAGGAGATGGTCAAGCAGGGCGTCAAGGGAGCGGTCACGGTCGAGAACGCCGTCTCCAACCTCGACCGCACCATCGCCGGCACGCAGCTCGGCATCACGCTCGCCAGCATCGCCCTCGGTTGGACCGGCGAACCGGCTCTCGCCCGACTCTTTCAGCCCCTGTTCGACAGTCTGCCCGGCAACTGGAGCGTGGTGGCCCTGCATACGGCATCGACGGCGGCGGCCTTCTCGCTCATCACCTTCATGCACGTCGTCTTCGGCGAATTGATCCCCAAGACTGTCGCATTGCAAACGCCCGATATCACTGCCCTGTGGGTGGCCCGGCCGTTGGTGGTTTTCGCGTGGATCACGCGGCCGCTGATTGTCACCATGAACGCCGTCGGCAACGGCTTCCTCGGCCTGTTCGGCTACCACGCCGCCGGGGGCGAATCGATGGTCCACTCCGTCGAGGAGTTGGCGTTGCTCATCGAAGACACGGAAGAGGCAGGCATCCTCGATTCCGATCAAGCCGCCTTCGTGCAAAACGTGTTTCTGCTGGCGGACAAGGAGGTCGGCGCCTGCATGGTGCCGCGCGACAAGATGGCCGCGCTCGAACTGAGCATGGCGCCCGACAAGGTGATGGATGCCGTCCGCAGTGGGGCACACACGCGCATGCCCGTCTACGAGGGCGACCTCGACAACATCGTCGGCGTCGTCAATACCAAGGACCTGTTCTATCTGTTCAGCTTGCAGGGCGTGGTCATCCTTGAAGACGCCCTGTACCCGGCGCTCTATTTGAAGCCCGACGAGAGTTTGGCCACCGCTTTGAAGCTGTTCCGTCAGGCGCGCCGGCCGATGGCGTTGGTGCGCGACGACGCCGGCAAAATCCTCGGCTTGCTCACTTTGGAAGACGTGGTCGAGGAGATCGTCGGCGAGTTGGAAGACGAACACGACCGGCCGGTGCGCAAATTGCGATTGCGAACGCGGCGGCCGCGGCCGCTTTTGGCCGCGGCGCCGCCCGTGAAGAAAACTTGATGCGTGCCCGTCACTTCCTCGGCTTCAGAATCCCCACCGCCTTGGTGGCCGCCTCGCTTACTTGCTTGTCCTTGTCGTTGGTCAGGCCCTCCAGCGCTTTCAGCACTTGCGGATTGTTCTGGCCGATGCCCGCCAAAGCCGTTATTGCCGTCAGCCGCGATTGCTGATTCATCTCGGCCAACAGCGGCAAGAAGGTGGCGATTTGCCCCTTGGCGTCGGCCATCTTCGGCAGCGCCTGCAACGCCGCGGCGCGCACGGCCGGGTCGGGATCCTTGAGCGCCCACATGGCGACCTTGGCCGTCATTTCTTTGTCCTGTGATCCGACCGCCGCCATCGCCAGCAATACCTGTCCCTTGTCGGCCCCCTTGGTCTGGTCGAAGGTGTTCATCAGCGCAGGCATGGCGCCGATGGCGTCGGGACCCTGCTTGCCCAGGTCCTTGACCGCTTGCGCCTTGGCGTCGCGGTCGTCGCTGCGCGCCAGCGTGAGGACGGGCTGACTGATCGCGGGGTTGACCATCGGCAACGTCTGCCCGGCGACCTTGCGCACTTCGGGACTGGAGTCGTACAGGGCGACGACGATATCCTTGCTGGCGCCGATGGCGTCTTTGCCCAGGAGGCCGAGCGTCACGATGCCGAAGGCCCGGTCGGTGCCGCTGTTGCTTTTGAGGTACTTCATCGCCGAGTCCATGGTCTGCTGAGGCGTCACTTGGGCATCGGCGCGGTCCAGGGTGGTCAACGTCGCCAGGGCGATGGCGACGATCGAGCTAGCGCGGCGCATCGGTCTTCCTCCCGGAGAGAGAAAAGGTTGGAGTCCAGTGAAGTCTAGCATACCGGGCAGCGGGCGCCGAGTCCGCCGCTCCGCCGCTGCTGAGGTCCACTCCTTGCGAACCGTCGGCACGGCGAGTACCCTAAACGTAGGTACGTCCAAGCTCACCGATGGTTGTCTTCATGGCCGAGACGCAACCGGCGCCACTGATCGAGCCGCGATTCCTGGCGCGGCTAGAACAACTCGAATTGGTGTCGCGCAAAATCTTTCTGGGCCGCATGAAGGGCGAGCGGCGCAGCAAGAAGAAAGGGCAATCCGTAGAATTCGCGGACTACCGCAATTACGTCGTCGGCGACGACCTGCGCCACCTCGATTGGAACCTGTACGCCCGTCTCGACCGCCTCTTCATTCGCCTCTTCATGGAAGAGGAAGACCTGCACTTCTATCTCCTCATCGACAATAGCCTCTCGATGGATTTTGGCTCGCCCACGAAGCTGCATTATGCCAAACAAGTGGCGGCCGCGCTCGGCTTCATTGGCCTAGTCAACATGGATCGCGTCGTCGTCGAGGCGTTCAACGACCGACTGACACAATCGATGCCGGCAATGCGCGGCCGACGCAGCCTCTGGCAACTCATGAGTTTCCTCAACAAGCTGGAACCGGCCGGCCCGAGCGATTTGAAGCACGCCCTGCGCGGCTTTAGTCTGAAATGCAGCGGCCGTGGCATCGTCGTCCTTCTCTCTGACCTGATGGACAAGGCCGGCTACGAGGAAGCGTTGCGCTATCTGGTCGCGCGGCAACTCGATATCTACGTCATCCAAATTCTGTCAGAAGAAGAGATCAATCCCGAGATCGTCGGCGACCTGCGTTTGGTGGACGCGGAAGACGAGGACATGGCGGAGATCACCGTCAGCGGGCCGCTCTTAAAGCGCTACAAGCAAAACTTGGCGACCTACCGGGCCGGCATTCACGAGTTCTGTTCGCGGCGCGGCGTTTCGTATTTGTTCACCAGTAATCAGGTGCCGTTCGATCGGCTGGTGTTGACGTATTTGCGGCAGCGGGGTTTGGTGAAGTGAGGAACAAGCGGTGAACGAGCTTCCGATAACGCTGCGAGTCTTCGTCACTTTGGTCGCAATGGTCTCATTGATGGCGTTCGCCGTATACTGGACGCATCGCCAAGGCAGGAAAATGGTCGAGCGTTGGGTTCGTACGCATGGATTTCGCTTGTTATCCAGCAAATCGGTATGGGCTTGTTGGCCGTTCGACTGGAATACGCGCCGAGGACAACTGGTTTAAAGAGTTCTAGTGGAAGATGATAACGGGAGACAACGGGATGCCACTTTATACTGTGGCCACTGGCTGATGGGACTCGATTCATATCAAGTAGACGTTCGCTGGCATCGTCAGTGATCTTGAAAAATGGACACCCCTATGGTCCGTCGAACGACAGATTTTCTGGCCCGCTATTGGTTTCCCCTCGCGCTCGTCGTGGTTTTCCTGCTCGCCCTGCCGGGCATGGTCCTCTTCGCCCTGACGCTGCTCGGCCAGGAAAACGCCGCTAATCGATGGCTCCAAGACAACTATAGCCTGACCTATAGCATCAGCATCCCGTGGTATGGGGCGTTGGTCCTGCTCCTATTGCCGTTCGCCATCGTCATCCTCTACTTTCTGAAGCTGAAACGCAAGCCGTTGCAGGTACCGAGTACGTTCCTATGGCACAAGAGCATCGAGGATTTGCACGTCAATAGCTTGCTGCAATGGCTGCGCAAGAACGTACTGCTGTTGCTGCAGTTGCTCGTCGTCGTGGTCCTCATCTACGGCGTCATGAACTTTCGCTTTCACGGCTCGACCGGACAGGGGAAGCATTACATCTTGCTCATCGACAACTCGGCGAGCATGTCGGCGAGCGACATAACGCCCAATCGTCTGGAATGGGCGAAGAAAGAAGCGCTCAAGGAGATCGACGCGGCCGGCGATGACGACTTCGGCATGGTCATCGAGTTCAACGCCGAGGCCTCAACGGTGCAATCGAAGACGAGCGACCGCGAGTTGTTGCGGGCGGCGGTTCGCGGCATCCAACCGACGCAGCGGTCGACGCGCATCGACGACGCTCTGGCTCTCGCGGCCAGTTTGGCGAATCCGTTACGTTCCACCGATAACGTTGCCAGCACGCCCGACGCGCCGGGTTCTGGGCTGACGCGCCGTTACGCCGAGGTCGAGGGGACACCGGCGGAAGTCCACCTCTTTTCCGACGGCCGCTTCCCCGACGTGGACGACTTCAAACTCGGCAACTTGAAGATCCACTATCACGCCGCTGGCTTGCCCGACGTGCAGGACGTTCGCAATGTTGGCATCGTCGCCGCCAACGCCCGCCGCGACGAGAACGATCCGACGAAATTGGCCGTGTTCGCCAATGTCTATAACTATTGTCCCTTCGAAGTGCGCTGCCAGGTCGAGTTGGAGGCCACGGTCAAAGAAGAACGCATCCTGCAGCCAGACCAAACGCTGGTGCTACCGGGCCGAACCGTGGTCGCCGAAACGGTGCCGGGACAGGAAGCACCGTCGCTCAAAGACACGCCGGGCGAGGGGCAAGTCGTCTTCCAGCTGCGCGACCTGGACGAATCGGCGGATATCATTTTGCGCATGCGTTTGCTGGACGTGCGCGACGAGCAAGATCGTCCCGTGGCCGACACGTTGGCGCTGGACGACGAAGTGCGTCTCGTCGTCGGCGTGATCCGCAAGGCGCGCGTGCTGTTCGTCGGCAAAACCAACGAGGTCATGAAGGCATTCTTCGACGCGGAGGGAACGCGCGCCGTGGCGAAGATCGATTATCTGCCGCCGGCCGATTTGCTCACGGACAAGTATCGGCCCGCGCTGGATGGGGCCTATGACCTCGTTATCTTCGATCGCTGCGGCCCGGCCAAGGAAGACGACATGCCGCGCGCCAATACCTTTTTTATCGGCCACGCGCCGCCGCCGTGGAAGGCGCCCGAAGGGGACGCCGACGAGGGAACCAAGACGGTCAAACTGACCAACCCGAGCATCAAGGGATGGGACCATCGACATCCGGTCATGCGTTATCTGCGTGGGCTAGACCGCGTGGGCATCGCCGACGGATTCAAGATGAAGGACCTGCCGCCCCGGACGCCGCGTTTGATGGAAAGCGGCAACGATACGGCGCTCCTCCTCACCCTCAATCGTTTGGCGTTCACCGATCTGGTGATGACGTTCCCGCTGTTCAACAACGACGACAAGTGGAACACCGATTGGCCAGCGCGTTTCACTAGTTTCCCAGTGTTCCTGACGAACGTACTCTACGCCCTGGGGAACGTCAGCGACGCCGTCAGCGAGGAGAACACGCAGCCGGGCAAACCCAAGGTGTTGCGGCCCGATATCTCGGTGGACGAGATTCAGGTCATCGCCCCTGGCGGCGGCCGTCAGGTACTGCGCCGCGGCTCGCGGCCCGACTTCACGTATGGCGGCACGGATCGCGTCGGCGTCTATCAAGTTATCTGGGACGGCGCCGTGCAGCGCCGTTTCGCCGTCAACCTGCTCGATCCCGAGGAGAGCAACATACAGCCGCGCGCCGAGTTGAAGATCGGCGCCGACGAGGTCAAGGCGGCGGAAGAGACGCGCGGCCAGCCGCAAGAATTGTGGAAGTGGGTCGTGGTGGCGGCGCTGCTGCTGTTATTGTTGGAATGGTATATCTACAATCGCCGCGTCTATATTTGAGAACTGTTATGAACACCGAGGCTGCGCGGGGCGTTACCTTTGGAGCCATCGAATCGAAAGAACCGCAACGGCGCTCCTTTCTCGATTATCGTCGCATGGTGCAAGCGCATTACGACGGCTTGCCGGGGGCGCTCACGGCCGTTACCGGATTTATCACCGGCCACGAAGCCCTTGCCGGCCGTTTGATTCGGCCCGGCGCCTTCGACGTGCGCGGCTGCCGATCCATCCTCGACGCCGGCTGCGGCAATGGCCGCTACACGCGCTTTCTCCTCAAACACGCCGACGCCGACGCGCGCATCACCGGCTTCGACCTGTCGCGGAACATGCTGCTGCGCGCCCGACGGCGTCTCAACAGCGAGCGCGTCACGCATGTGGCCGCCGACCTGACGCGCTTGCCCTATGCCGACGCCAGCTTCGACGCCATCGTCTGCGGCTGGGTGTTGGAGCATCTGCCCGACCCGCGGCCGGGGTTGCGCGACCTGGCCCGCGTCTTGCAACCCGGCGGCAAACTGCTGCTGCTCGCCACCGAAGACACGTTCAGCGGCGCCCTGTGCAGCCGGCTCTGGCACTGCCGTACTTATAACCGCGAACAATTGAAAGCGCTATGCCGCGAATGCGGCCTGCGGTTCGAGCGCGACCTGTGGTTTTCGCGGCTGCACGCCACGCTGCGCCTGGGGGGCATCGTCGTGGAACTGGGCCGCGAATGACGCCCGCCCGTCCCCGGAATTCGTGCTATATATTGAGTACGAAATAATCCTTCTCCCTTGGCCATCGATCGTTACCTCGCGCGACCGGAGCGGCCTGGGTTTGGCGGTACTTTCACGATATTTCGACGTTAGATTCGCGCCGGATCGAAAGAATCGAATTTGGCGCGAATGCGTCCCGACACGGGAGGGCCAGCGATTGGTCGGCAGCATGTCCCCCTTGATTCCCATACCCCCGAGTCGGCCCGTTGTCGCTTCTCGCGGTCCCGACGGTCGCCCCCAGCAGGCCGGAGCGCGTATGTCCGATCCGAACTCCCGCCCGGTCGTCCCCAAGGCCAGCGGCGCGGAGCGGCGAACGTCGCGGCGGCATACCTGTCTGGCGACGCACCATCGCCTGGTGGCCGCCGTCGGCGACGACTTCGTGTTGGCGAAGATCCGCAATATCTCGCCGGAAGGGATCAGCTTGATCCTTACTCGGCCGGTCGAGTCGGGAACGAAGCTGTCGATCGACCTGATCGACACGACGACGAATCGCTTTTCGCGCACCCTGGAAGTGGAAGTGATCTACGCGGTGGAGCATCCCACCGGCGATTATATCCTCGGCGGCACGTTCAGCACCAAGTTGACCAACGAGGAATTGCAGACGTTCTTGCGCTGAGAAATGAAATATAATGCTTAGCCGATAAGACGCCGCAAGAACTTGATCCCCTCCGCCACGTCGCCGACGCGGTTTTCGCCGCTTTCGCGTTCGACCACCACCCAACCGCGATATTCGATCTCCACCAGCATTCCCGTCAGGCGCATCCATTCGATGTCGCCGTGGCCGAGCGGCACCTCGGCGGCGCCCCGGCTGGCGCTGACGGCGCGCGCGTCCTTGGCGTGCATGTGGACGATGCGCCGGCCGAGGTCGCGGGCGGCGGCATAGGGGTCGTGGGCGTGCGTGATCAAGTTGGCGGGGTCGTAGTTGACGCCGAGGCCGCCGGTGTCGAGGGTCGCCAGGAAGGTGGCCAGGGTCGCGCCGCTTTCCAGCCCCGTTTCCAGGGCCAGGACGCTGCCGACGCGGTCGCCGTGTTGTCCCAAGGCAAGGAGCGATTCGCGCAGGAAATGGGCCGACGGCACGGCCAGGTCGTCCGGTATGTGTCCGGCCTGGGCGATGACGATCCGCGGCCCCAACTCGAAGGCGAGAACCATGACCTCGCGGACGTAATCGATGCGCGCTTGCAAGTTCTCGGCCTCGTCGAAGCCGCGGCGCATGGGGGCGCCCAGGGCGGTCAATTCGACGTTGGAGGAGCGCAGCAAAACGCGCAAGTCGCGGCGGCCTGTCTGGGACAGAGCGCGCGGAGCGAGGTCGCCGCTGGCGTCGATCTGCACGCCGCCGACGCCCATTTTGCGCGCCTCGTTCAAGGCACGCCGCAGCGGCAATCCCAGACTATCGAGGCGAACGCCAAGCTTCATGAACGTGTCCGAAATAGGAGAACGCCTCCGTCAAAAGGGGCACGTTTCCAGTGCTAGCCCCGGCGCCCGCGTGAAGTGATGCAACGGCCGCACCACCTCGCGGTAACGCGCGCCCAAGAGCGTCACGGTGTTCCATCGCGGGCTGCGGACGCGCATATGTTTACGGTAATCGCCGACCGTCACGCCGCGGAAGAGGAAACGCTCGCCGCGCCACTCCCATAGATCGTCGGTGTCGTCGGGCAACTCGACCGTCGCGCCCAGGTGATAGACGAAGACTAGCAAGCCCGTGTAGCCCGGCCCGAAGAGTGCCGTCCAGCGTTCCAGCCCCTCGACATCGTCGGTGGTGGACCAGCATTCCCAGACGCGGCGTTCCTTGCCTTTGGCGATGCTCGGAAAGCGCCGTCCCTTCACGTCCACCAGCAGCCGGCTGCCCGCGCCGTGGACGATGAAGTCGAGGCTCTTGACGTGAGTATCGCCCCAGGGAGAACGGCGCGTTTCGTCCACGGCGACATGGCTCAGCCCCTGCCAGTGCAGGTAAGCCTCGAAGGCCGTCTCATAGCGGTTGCCGCGATCCATGGCGATTCCTCCATGTCAAACCGGGGCCAACAGGCCGCGCAGCGTTTCCAAAACCTGGGCGGCGGCGGCCGTCTTCTCCTCGCGGCGGGCCAAGTCCTTGATCTTCCAGACTCCCTGCGCGAATTCCTCCGGCCCCGCGATCAGGGCGACGCGGAAGCCCCGTTTCTCGGCGTACTGCAGCTGCTGGCCGACTTTTTTCGCCTCGGGATAGACCTCCACGCCGATGCTGGCGGCACGCAGGGAACGGGCCAGCGCTTGATATTCCCCCAGGCGCTCGGCCGTGAACTGGACGACGAAGACCGGCGCCGGCGTCGCCACGTTTGGCAAGAGGTGAAGCTCTTCCATCGCGCCGATGAGGCGATCCAGCCCCAGTGAAGCGCCGACCCCCGGCAAGGCTTGCTTGGTGAACAGCCCGGCGAGGTTATCGTAACGGCCGCCGGAGCAGACGCTGCCGATTTGCGGCAAATCGGTCAAGAACGTCTCGAAGATGGTGCCGGTGTAGTAATCGAGGCCGCGGGCGATCGACAAATCGAGGCGCAAGAAGCCGTCGGCGATACCGGCGGCGCGGGCGACTTGCAACACCTCGCGGAGCCGGGCGGTGCCTTCGCGGGCTTGCGCGTTGCCACCGAAATCGCGCTCGAGTCGGGCGAGTATTTCGTCGTTGCTCCCCTCGGTCAGCGCTAGCTGCAAGACCCGCTGGGCCTGCTCGTCGGTCACGCCGGCCTTGGCGGCCATTTCCGCCTGCACCTCCTCGCGCTTCACCTTGCCGAGCTTGTCGAGGGCGCGGAGCAGCGGTTCCGTCTTCTCCGCCAATCCCAACTCTTCGAGCAATCCATTCAACACCAGGCGCGTGTTGACGCGAATCTCGAAGCGCTCGAAGCCGAGGGCGTGCATCAAATCGTGAATGACCAGCGCCGTTTCGGCGTCGGCGGCATTGCTGGTGGTGCCGATGGTGTCGAAATCGCACTGCCAAAACTCACGATACCGTCCTTTGCCGGTGTTCTCGCCGCGCCAAACCGGCCCCATGTGATAGCGCTTGAACGGCGTGCCGAGCTTGCCGATGTTCTCGGCGGCGAAGCGGGCGAAGGGGACGGTAAGATCGAAGCGCAGGGCCACGTCGCGGTCGCCGTGGTCCGTAAAGCGATAGATGATCTTTTGAACTTCGGCGTCGGCGTCGGTCTTGCCGAGCAGGATTTCGGCGTATTCCAGGGCCGGCGTGTCGATGGGCGCGAAGCCGTAGGAGCGGTAGACCGCGCGGGCTTGCTCCAGCATCCGTTCGCGCGGGATCATCAGGGCCGGTGGATAATCGCGGAACCCCTTGAGCGTCCGTGGCTCGATCAGCTTCGTCACCGATTGTCTCCAGAACCTGACGCCTTTTGCTTCGCGTTTCGCGCGTTAGTGTCTGTTGCGATACCGCGCGCTGACGCGCGTCAGGAAGCGCCGTTCCTCGTCGGTCAGCGCCGCCTTGCCGTGGAGGTGGACCTTTTCCAGCAGTTCGTCCATGCGCCGCTCGTCAGCCTCGCGCGTTTCATTCTCGCGCTGCAGCTTGCGGGCGGCGCGGCGCTGCAGCCAGCGCTGGATGAAGTTCTGCCGTTTGCGCCGCGGCTGGGGCGCCGGCTGGTCGCGCTCCAGGCTCGTATAGCCCTGCGAGAAGTCGTAGCCGAATAAGTTTTCCTCGCCGCCCGTTTCCAGGATGAACCAGCGCTGTCGGCAGGTGAAATAAATGAACATCGCCAGCATCAGCGGCATGACTTCATCGATGACCATGCCGTAGATGCCGATGACGAGCATCACGACAAAGCCGGCGAAGATGGCGGTGAGCATGGCCTGGCGATAATCCATGCGCCACCAGAGGACGCTTTGCAGCATCTGCCCGCCGTCGAGCGGATAGCCGGGCAGGAGGTTCAGCAAGAGCATGAACCAGTTGACCCAGAAGAGGCGGGCGAGCGTCACTTCCCAGGAGCCGAGGACGCGGGCCGGCGTCTCGGCGGGCTTCAGTTGAACGACCCCGGCGGCGGTGGGTTGTTCGGCCGGCGCGTGCGCCGCCGCGGCCGACTTCTGCGAGGGAGGAGGGTGTACGTCGGTGCCGCTGCTCATGTCGCGCAAAGTGGGGCGATACACGTCCCACCAAGGGTTCAACGGTGGCACGTAGGAATAGGCGGCCAGAATGGCCGCCGTGCCCATGCACAGGATCACGTTGACCAGCGGACCACCGGCGGCCGTGATGAAAGTCGCCTTGGGCGTGTGCGGCACCTCGCAGTAGGCCAGGCCGCCGAGGGGCCACATGAGGATGTCTTGCGCGTCGCCGTCCACGGAACGCGCGGCGAAGCAGTGGCCCAACTCGTGGAGAAGCACCGACACGAACAGCAGGCCGACGACGGCCGCGGCGACGAGCCATGCTTTATCGACGTCGTTCAGGTTTTTGTGCGTGCCGGCGCGGAGGATGAACACCACGGCGAAGACCGGGAACAAGATGTGAACCCGGAGGTTGATGCCGAACAAACGCCCCAGGGGAAACGACCAGGATAACGGGTCTCGCATCGCGGGTACTCGCCGGTCCGTGGGGGAAGCGTTGCAACGTCAACAGAAGAATCTTATCATCAGCCGGGGGGCCAAGCAATCTTCCCTCCGACCCCGGCGACGGCCGACTTTCCCAAGCGAGGCACGGCATGGCACGGCAAACGATGTATCGCGGACGGAAAATTCAAGTGGCGCTCGAGACGCACTCCACCCCCGACGGGCAAACCTTCACGCGCGACGTGGTCATCCATCCCGGCGCCGTCGCCATCTTGCCGATGGTCGATGCCGGCCACGTCTGCCTGCTGCACCACGTCCGCCCCGCCGTGGACGCCACGCTCATCGAGATACCCGCCGGCACGCTGGAGCCGGCCGAACCGCCGGAAGTTGCCGCCATCCGCGAACTCGCCGAGGAAACCGGCTACCAGGCCAACGACTGGCAAAAGCTCTCCGTCCTGATCCCGTCGCCCGGCGTCCTCAGCGAACGCATTCACCTGTTCCTGGCCCGCGACCTGACGCCCGGCGAACTGCGTCTGGAAATCGACGAGGAACTGACGCCGCTGGTGGTGCCGTGGGAACAAGCCGTGCGCTGGGCCTTGGACGGCACCATCCAGGACGCCAAGACGCTGACGGCGATTTTGCTGTGGGATCGGCTGCGGCAAGCGTGAAGCCAGTCCAAAGTCTAAAGTCCAAAGTCCAAAGATGGTTCTTCGACTTTGGACTGGCTTTACTTCAACAAGCTCCGCTGCAACGCCGCGCGCGCCTTGTCGAAATCGGGCTGCCAGGCGATCTCCGGCCCGCCCGTCGCCAGGCAATCGCGCAGTTTGACGAGCGTGTTCCGCGCCATGTGCGGGCACTTGTTGCAGGCGCAGGTAATGCCCGGCACCGGATGAAAGCGATGCCGCGGCAGCCGGTTTTGCAACTGCCAGAGCATGTTCGGCTCGGTCGCCACCAGGAAGTCGGTCGGATCGGCGAACGAGGCGACGTGCGAAATCATCGCCTCGGTGCCGCCGACGAAATCGCTGTGTTCGCGGATGTTCGCGGGACACTCGGGATGGGCGACCGTGTGGGCGCCGGGCAGGCGCCGCTTTAACGCGAGGAGGTCGCCGACGCTGAAAATCTCGTGGACCATGCAGGCGCCGTTCCACAGGATCATCTTGCGGCCGGTCACTTCTTGCAAGTATTGCCCCAGGTGGCGGTCGGGTACGAACAGAATTTCCACGTCGGCGGGCACGCGGCGGATGATCTCCTCGGCATTACCCGAAGTGACGATCCAATCGGACAGCGCCTTGACGGCGGCCGTCGTGTTGATGTAGGCGACGGTCTGAAAGCGATGGCCGTTCGCCCGGAGCATTTCTTGATAGCGGTGCAGCCGGTCGGCGGGGCAGCTTTCCGCCAGGCTGCAGCCGGCCTTCACGTCGGGGAGCAAGACGCGCTTCGTCGGGTTCAAAATCTTGGCCGTCTCGGCCATGAAGTGGACGCCGCAGAAGACGATGGTGCCCCGGTCCACGGTAGTGGCGACGCGGGCCAGCTTGAGGCTGTCGCCCGTGAAGTCGGCCAGTTCCTGAATGTCGCCGTCTTGGTAGTAATGGGCCAGGATGGTGGCGTTTTCGCGCTGCTTGAGGCGGGCGATTTCTTCGATGAGGTCGGTCACGGACAGTTCCTTGTTTTTTGTGTGGCGAAGGAGGAACCCACAGCCAGCGGTTTAGAGACGGCCTTCCGTCTGTACTGTCATTATAGCGCGTCTCCCCCTTTCATACACCGAATCTTCCACGAATCCTCACGAAATCGGCGTGGCACGGTCAGGCGTGAGCGGCCGCGGTGAACGCCGGTAGATTGCCTTCCGCGTCGAAAATTAGCGGCCGTGCCGGTCCCAGCACGGTGAACTCCGTGGCACGATGGGCGTCGCGCAAGCACGGCTCGGAAAGCTCCACTTCCTCCAGCTGCAAGGTGTTCGGGATGCGCTGAATCCGCGCCTCCTCCGGCTCCCGGCTGCCGATGATCGCCAACGCCGCCTCGATCACCTCGCGGTCGCTGTCCATGTGGACGGGCAAACTCGCCCCCTCGGGATAGCCGGCGGTCAGGCAATTGATGACGGTCGCCCGGTAGTTCATGGCGCGGACGAGGCGCGTGCTGGTGAAGTCGGCCATGCCGATGCCAGCGGCGTTGCCATGCGTCTTGGCCGTCAGCCCGCGGATATAGATGCGCATCATCTCCGGCTGATTGGCCGCCCCCGCGTCGTGGCGAAACGCGCGCTTGCGGCCGACGACGTTGGTATCCATCCCCGAGCCGCTGATGTTCTTGCCGATCTCGTCCACGATCAAGAGGTCGGCCTTGCGCAACGGCAGCCGGGCCAGCCACTTTTTCGCCAGGACGAGCAATTCTTCCTCGCGCGCCTCGAAGTCGGCCGGCGACACCCCCTCGATCCGCGCCGTCTCGTCGTAGGCATTCTCGACCAGGGCCAGGCCAAACGCGATCGACGCCTTGGCCCGCATGACCCGGCCCACCGAACGAACCACCGGATCGTACGGCGTCTCTAGCAATACCCGATGATACGCCAGCGCTCCCGCGTGTTTGCCCAGGCCGATCATCATCATCTTGAGCAAGCCGCTCTCGATCGGCCCATGAAAGCCC
>JBBSES010000055.1:0-13929 GCA_038239465.1 Gemmatales bacterium | reverse complement strand
TATCAGGGGGCTTACGCCCCCCGCTCGCCAGGGTTGTTTCTCGGAGGGTCCATGTACCGCGTGACGCGCGAGATTCCCTTCTGCTACGGCCATCGGCTCCTCGACTACGACGGCAAGTGCCGCCACCTGCACGGGCACAATGGCCGCGCCGTCGTCGCGCTGGAAACCGCCGATCTCGACGCCCTTGGCATGGTGGTCGATTTCTCGCGCCTTAAGCAGGTCGTCGGCGGCTGGATCGACGAGACGCTCGACCACAAGATGCTGCTGCACCGGGACGATCCGATCCTGGCGTTCCTCAAAGAGCAGGGCGAACCGGTTCACGTCATGAACGTCAATCCAACGGCGGAGAACATCGCCCGGTTGATTTTCGACTACGCGGCGAGCCAGGGGTTTCCGGTGGTCGAGGTCATTTTGTGGGAAACGGAGAATTCATACGCGACGTACCGCGAAACGTAAACGACGAGCGGAAGCGTAAGTTCGAGTTTCGCACATTTGGGTAGCTTCCATGGCGGAAAAAATCGGCTTCCTGGCGCGGATGCGGTGGCAACCGGAAATCGCCCCACGAAAAAGGTTCGCCGCCTCCAGGAAGCGAGGCGGCGGGAAATCCGCCTCTTGGGAATGCGCGAAACTCGAAGTTAGACCCTGGTTCGTGATAAACCCAAGGTATCAGATGGTTGTGACTTGCGCGGTTACGAGCGGTATTGCGGCTAGACGAAATTACTTCTTCGGCGCCGGCTCCTCCCCGGGGGGCACTAGGGCCTTAATGAGTTGCCCCTTGTTGCCGTCGTACATGCGGATGACGCCCTCTTCGCCGCCGCTGGCGACGACGGCGCCGTCGGGGCTAACGGCCACCGCGTACATGCAGTCGGTGCCGCCCGCGAAGTTGCCGGGCGGCGCCGCGTTGGCGGCATCGACGTTCCACTTCTTGACCGTGTTGTCCGCGCTGCTCGTCAAGAACAGGCCGGTCTTCGGCACGAACACCAGGCGCGTCACCTGCTTGGCATGGGCATTGGGAAGGCTCTTGATTTGCTCGCCCTTTTCGTAGTCCCAAATTTTGATGGAGTTGTCGGCGCCACCGCTGGCGAGCAGCTTGCCGTCGTTCTTCCAGCCGACATCCATGACGTGGTGCGTGTGGCCCTCGAACGCCTTGACGAACTTGCCGGCGGGGACCTCGAAGACCTTGACGAATTTATCGGCGCCGCAGGTGGCGAGCAGTTTGCCGTCGGGGCTAAAGCAGACGCCGAAGACGGTATCGCTGTGGTTATCTTTCTTGATGTCGATGACGAGCTTGCCGTCGGCCACTTCGAAGATTTTGATTTCGCCATCCTCGGTCGCCGCGCCGCCGCCGGTGGCCAGGTATTTCCCGTCCGGGCTAAAAGCCATGGCGACGACGCGGTCGGCGAAGCCCGTCAGCTTCTGCTTGACGGCGCCGCTGTCGGCGTCCCAGAAGATGACTTCCTGATAGCTGCCGCTGGCGAGGATCTTGCCGTCGGGGCTATAAGCCAGCGATTCGACCAGGGATAAATGGGCGGCCTGCACCGGCTTGCCGTCGGGGGTCTTGACGGAGGGGTCCAGCAGCGTCTTCTTGTGTTCGCCCTTGGCGTCGAAGAGATAGATTTGATTGCCGCGGCCGGCGGCGACGGTCTTGTCGGGGGCGATGGCCACGGCGCGCACCGGCTTGACCCCGGCGTGCGGCAGCGTCACCACCGGCTTGGGGCGCACGATCGCCGTCGCCGGCGCCTTGGCCCCTTGCTCCACCCACAATTTCAGGAGGGCCAATTCTTCCGGCGTAAGCGGCTTCTGTGTCACTTCCTTGACCGGCGGCATCTTCGGCGCCCCGGTGCGGCCGCAGCTAATGACCAGCAGGCTTTCGTCCGGCTTGCCCGGCTTGACACTCGGCCCGCGCTTGCCGCCCTTCATTAGACCCTCATACGTGCCCAGGTCCAGCTTGCCTTCGGTCAGGGCGCCGCTGTGGCAAACGGTGCATTTCTTGGTCATGATCGGGTCGATGTCCTTGCCGTAATCGACCGGCTCCTTGCGTTCGATCTTGACGATGGCGATGGGGCTGCCGTCGCCTTTCGGCTCTTCGGCGCGGGCCGTCATCGGCATCACCGCGAGGAATGTGACGAGGAGGAGGGAACGCATATTAGCTCCGAATGTTCGTTGGTGGTGGTTAGTGGTTAGTGGTGCGATGCAACGAACGACGAACGCCGCACAACGAACTATTTCGTGATATTGATGGCCAACTTCGCTTCGTGAACCACCGGCGTGGTGCCGAACATGGCCGTGGCGCGGACGATCAAATCGGCGCGATTGCCGACCGCCGCGTCGGCGTCGATCGTCAGCGTCAGTTTCGCCTCGTCCTTGCCGGCGGGGATGACGACCTCGGGGGCCGCGATGCCCTTGGCGTTGGCCGGCTGCACCAGTTCGACCTTGAACTCCCCGGCGTAGTCGAACAGCCGCGCGACCTTGACGGCCACATCGACCGGCGTGCCCACCTTGGCGTTCGCGTTGGGCGGCGTCAGCGTCACGTTGGCCACGCTCTTCGGCAGGATGGTGATCGTCACCGGATTGCTGGCGGCGGCAAGGTTGACGTTCGGCTTCGTCTTGGCCATCGGGTCCTTGGCGAACGGCACCTGCGCCGCACCGCGAAAGGCGATGGTATACGTGCCGGGAATCGTTTGCGGGCCGACGGTCAACACCAGGCTGCCGACATCGTTGGCCACCGGCATGGCGGCGTTATTGTTGTTGAAGAGAACGCCGACCGGGAGGTTGAGCGCCACCACGGAAACGGGCGTCTTGAAGTCGGCGAGGTGGCGATCGACCTTCACCGGCAGCGTGATCTTGTCTCCTTGCGGGGCGGCGGCTGTCTCGCTGCCGATGGTCACGCTGTAGGCCGACTTGTCGCGCATGGCCAGCACCAGCGAGCGGTCGAGCCGGCTAAAGAGTGGCAGGCCGACCTGCCCCGGATTGCCGGGGAAGGTGATGGTGGCGCTGCGCGCCTCGCGGACCACGTCCTGGCCATTGATCTTGGCGGTGCCCTTGATCTTCGCCTCGCCCGTCCAAGTGGCTGCTTCTGGCGTTGCGCCGATGACGAGCGATGCCTGCTTGACCCCCGGCCCGATGATTTGCGGCTTGCAGGTCACGCCCGCCGGCAGCCCGTCCATGCTGACCTCGATGGGGCCGGTGAAGCCGTCGCGCCGCCAGACGAAGACCGTTACCTCTTGATGGGAGGCGGGACGCAATACCATTGCTTCCGGAAACATCGGCGAGGGGGCCATCGCCACCAGGCGGAAGTCGGGCGCCTCAGGAGCTACCCTCAAGCGATAGAGTTGCCGCGGCCCGGCGCGCGTCGGGCTTTCGTTGCTCTTGACGAGCAGCTGAAAATTTCCGTCGGCCGGCACCTTGAAGGCATAGCGGGCCGGGTCGGTCGTCCGCGTATACAGCTGGCTGGGGCTGAGCGTTTCCAGGTCATCGTCCTGTTCGGTGATCAGACCCTTGGTGTCGGCGTTGTACAAGTTGAAGGCCAGGTCGATGGGCGATCCCATGCGGTCGCCGATCAGTTCGATGCTGTACGCTTCGCCCTTCTTGGCGGCGAAGGAGTACCAGGCGACCGGGTGGGCGCGATCAAGGCGACCGGCGACCTCGCAGGGCAGCGTCAACGCCTGCGGCGTCTCGCGCTTGCTGTTGGCGTTGTTGTCGGCGACGACCGGCGCCCGCGCGATCTGAATGAGGTATGGGTTCGACGACCCGGCCGCGTTCTTGAGGCGATACTCGAAGCCGTCGAGGTTGGACGCCGGCGCCCCGACATGGCCGGTGAACGCCAGGCGCTGGAGGGCCATCGGATCGTTGGGCGCGTTGACCGTGACGACCGCCTTTTCCAGCACGGCGCCGTCGAGGACCATCGTCGGATCGGGCTGACCGCCGGGCAGGTTGCGGCCATAGACCGTCAGCTGGGCCGACTTGCCCGCCTCCACCATCGGCGGCAAGACGGCGTCGATCCACGGAGCCGTCGAAATGCTGAGGCGGTAGAAGTATTCCGGGCCGCCCGCGGTGTGCGTGAACTGAGCCAGGCGGACCAGGTAATCGCCGTCGGCCGGCAGCGTGGCATCGACCAGCGCATCGTTATGGTGGTAATCGCGGTTGCCCGCCAGCTTCTTGCCGGTCGTCGCCTCGAACAACTCCAGCACCGGATGCGCCCGGCTCTCGATGCCCGAGGCCAGACAGGAACAAACGACGCGCTGGCCCTTGGTCCCCTTGAAGCTGTAATAGTCCACGTCGGTCGGCGCGTTGATGATGCCGTTAATCGTGGTGTTCAGCTCGACCTTCTGCGCCTGCTCGACGTCGTTGTTCGGCTCCTTCTCGTTGACCTCGTTGAGATCGCCGACGACGAAGGCGCGCGGGTTGCTGACGCCGTACTGATTCATGACGCGCAGGTCGTGTTGGCCGAGCGGCACGTCGGCGGCCACCGTGACCTTGTACTTGTAGATCATCACGGGGCCAGCCATCCCCTTCTTCTTGACGGCGGGCGGCGGCTGCTTGGGATCGACCTTGGGATCGGGCGTTTCGATCAACTCGGCCGTGATGCCGGGATGGCTGAAGAACAGCCCCGTCGGGTCCTCAATGTCGCCGCCGGTAATGGCGATTTCGACGGTGCCGCCGGCCTTGGCCCCGTTGGGCGCCACCAGCGAGATGCGCGGCAGCGGCAGGCCGGCCACCGGCGGCGGCTGGGCCACGACGATGGCCGTCAGCAGCAAGATGCCGAACAGCGCGGGCGCCAACACAACGCGCCTTAGCACGGCAAACGCGACGCGGCAGGGCCATCGCATGGCTAGACTCCGGCAAGGGGATAGAGAGCGGAACATCGGCTAACCTTGGTCGAGGGCGGCAGGAGTCGGACGAATTCAGGCGGGTCCGCGGGGAAGGCGGGCAACGGTCGAAGGAGCGGCGCCCTCGACCTGCATGAATGGTAATGCGCGAATGCGCGGCGGTCAATCGGATTGTCGTGGTTTGGAAATGGAGAGCGATAGAGGCGCCACGGACGCTCAGCGCGCTCGGAATGAATGAGTCCGAGCGGCGGGGCGATTCCCGCCGCTCATCATGCGTTTCAATCGCTTTTACGCCAGGCGTCTGAACACGAAACCTACCGTGGTTCCCCTGGCAAGGCGCTTCCTGGCACCGATAAGGCGCGTCGCAAGTCGGCACTCAGGCGATCCTCGCTGACGGCGGGGGACTTTTTCGGGGCCGCGGTTCGACGCTCGCGCCGCGGCGAAGGCTCCCTTACGGCCGCGTACCAGTCGTAGCCCAGCTTGCCCATAGCGACGAGGACGAACAAGCCCAGTCCGATCGAAACCTGCGGCAGCGCGCGTTGGCTAGCCTCGAATTCCGCTCGACGATCAATGGCGACGGCCACGTGCGGATGCGCGTCGTGGTGCCGCCGAGGAATGGGCGCAAGCCCCAAGGCGCTATCGATCATTGCAGGCAAGACGGCGTAGGTAATGACGCAAAAGAGCCAGAAACCATCAGACATACGGCCGGACATGGGACACCTCACATGGTCTTTCGCGTGAAACGCCTTTCCGAAGCGTCGCTCAGCGGCACTATCAGTATTTCGTCAAGGGCAGCCCTTCCTTGCATTCTGGAATGCGTTTTGGGCTAACCAGCCGGACAGCGGCGTCGCCAATTTGCCATTCCGTTCGAGCAGCGGTTGCAGCAAATCGATGGTTCGTTCCGTCGCCCCTTGCTGCTCGGCCACGAGGCGGCGCCCCGCCGTGCCCAGCGCTTCCCGTCGCGCCGCTGAGGCCAATAATTCGCCCATGGCCGTTTCCAGCGCCGCGGCGTCCGCTACTTGCAGCGCCGCGCCGCCTTCGACCAGGCGCCGCGCCGCGTCGCGGAAGTTCCAGACGTGCGGGCCGAAGACCACGGCGGCGCCATAAGCGGCCGGTTCGATCATGTTCTGCCCGCCGCGCTTGCCGTCGAGACTGCCGCCGACGAAGGCGAGGTCCGCGAGACCCCACAGAGCGCCGAGTTCGCCGATGGTATCCACGAGGACGATACGCTCGCGCGGAACGCCTGCCAGAGCGCTGCGCCGGGCGAACGCTTCCCCCGAACGCTTCAGCAGGGTTGCCACATCCTCGAAGCGTTCGCGCTGGCGCGGCACCAGGAAGAGGCGAACGTTGGGCAAGCGCTGCCTCAACCGCTTGAAGATGCTGACGGCGAAATCCTCTTCCGGTGCCTGCGTGCTGCCGCAGACCAGGTTTAGATCGTCAGTGGCGACGCCGAGGAGGGCGGCGAGTTGCCGCGTTTTCGGTTGGCCGCGGTCGCCGTTGACTCCATCGTATTTCACGTTGCCGGTGACGTGGACGTGTTTTGCCCCAAGCGCGCGAAAGTGTTGCGCGTAGGCTTCCGTCTGCGCGGCCACGACGCTGACCTTGGCGAGCAGCCGGCGCGTCAACCTGCCGATATGTCGGTAGTGACTGGCACTGCGCGGACTCATGCGGGCGTTGATGACGGCGACGGGGACGCCGTGCTCCTCGGCCGCCGTCAGGAAGTTGGGCCACATCTCCCCCTCGGCCAGCACGACCAACGAGGGTTGGATGGCGCTCAAGGCGCGGCGCACGGCCCAGGAGAAGTCGAGCGGCCAGTAGAACACTTCCATCTCGGCGAAGTGTTTGCGCGCTTCCTCGAAGCCGGTATCGGTGGTCGTGGAGACGACGCATTCGACTTCGGGAAAGCGACGCCGAAACGCGGCGACGACGGCTCGCAACAGGTGAATCTCGCCGACGCTGACGCCGTGAAACCAGGCGCATGGGCGAGAGCTATTTCGGCGCGGCGCCAAGCCCAGGAACTTGGCCCGGAGGCCGCGGCGATATTTGCCTGTGGTTAGCGCTTTGAACAGGAGCCAGGGGGAAAGCAGGAGCAGAAAGGTGAGGTAGATGAAATCCAGGACATAGCGCACGGGAATCCTTTCCCCGTTCAGAGTCCGCGAAACGTAAACAAATCTGGTTTACACCGCCGCCTGGCGCATGCAGCAGTTCTTGTACTTCTTGCCGCTGCCGCACGGGCACGGATCGTTGCGGCCGACGCGGTCGCCGTGATTGCGGATCGGTTCCGCTTTTTTCTCGCCGCGGCCGTTGCCGGCGATGGCCGGATCGTCCGGCGCCGCCATCGGCCGCGGCGCCGATTCGTGGACCGCCGTTTGCGACGCCCAGATCGATTCCTGGAAGTCCACTTCCTCTTCCATGCGGAACACGGAGTCCGTCACCTTGTCGTGGACATTATCCCACATGCCGTCGAATTCCTTCATGCCCTCGCGCTTGTAGACCGTCTTCGGGTCTTCCTGGGCGTAGCTGCGCAGGCCGACGGTGGAGCGCAAATGGTCCATCGTGTACAGGTGATTCTTCCAGGCCGCGTCCAGGCGATTGAGGAGCAGGCCGCGCTCGACGCCGCGCATCTCGGGCCGGTACTTGTCGTCGAACGCGGAATGTAGGACATTGCGGGCCGCTTCGAGGGTGACGCCGGTCAAATCGGCCTCGGGGATAATTACCGCGAACGACGACTTGGCCCACTCGACCAGTTCGCGGGCGTCTTCCGCTTCCGAAACTTTGGTGCCCCGGTACGACTCCTCGATCTTGTCGTCGATGACGTCGGGGCCAGTCTTGGGATAGTACGCCTTGCTGACTTCGAGCAGGCGCTCTTGCAGCTTGGCCCGCGATTGCGTGCGGAACTCTTCCTCGGTGAGCGATTCGGCGGCCGGGCCGAAACGCATCTTGGCCCAGCGGAATAGCCCCTCGCGGTCGTAGCGCTGGCCGCCGGCGCCGGGGGCTTGCTGGCGGTCGGTCATAAACTGGGCCATGCCCGCCTTGACCGGCAGTTCGAGTTCCTTTTGGCTGTACAGGTCGCTGACTTGCTTGTGCAGCAACTCCTTGACCGCGTCGGGCGTCTTTCCGGTCAGCGTCGCCGGGTCGGCCAGGATTTGGAACTTGAGGCGTGCCCAGTCGGAGATGGAGCGCTCGCCCCAGTCGGCTTCGAGGAACGGTTTGCCGCCTTCGAGGTCGATGGCGGCGATGGCCTGCTCGCCGGCTTCGGTGAGATGGGCGGGCAATTCCTCCCGGCCGATCTTCTTGGCCTCGCGGTCGGTCAGCTTCAGGCCCCAGCGCTTGTTCGCCTGGTTGGCCAGCGCTTGCCAGTTCCAGTCCTTGGGGTCCTCGTCGTCGCTCAGGTTCTCGTCCATCATTTCCTGAATCTGCGACGGGATCAGTTGGCTAGCCCGGTCCCGTGCCGTCTTCTCGGCCTCGGCGAAGTCGGCCCGGACGAACGACGACGCTTCGAACTCCAACCCCAGGCGGTTCGACGCGAACTCGGCGAAGCAGGCCGCGCCGTACTTTTCGTCCATGAAGCGATCGACGGCGTCGTCGATCTGCTTGTCGATCATGTCCCGGATGAGCAGCTTGCAGTTGTCGCCGTCGAGAATCTTTTGCCGGTAGCCGTACAAGTCCTTACGCTGCTTGTCCATCACGTCGTCGTATTCGAGGAGGTTCTTGCGCACGTCGAAGTTGCGCTCCTCGACCTTTTTCTGCGCCGCCTGGATGCGCCGCGACACCATGCCGCTCTCGATGGCCTGCCCTTCTTCCATGCCCAGGCGGGTAAGGACCCCCGCGACCCACTCGCCGGCGAAGATGCGCATCAGGTCGTCTTGCAGCGACAGATAGAAGCGGCTGGAGCCGGGATCGCCCTGGCGACCGGCGCGGCCGCGCAACTGGTTGTCGATGCGGCGGGCCTCGTGGCGCTCGGTGCCGACGATGTGCAGGCCGCCCATCTCGACGACCTTGCGGCCCATCTCCTTCATCTTTTCCTTGGTCTCGATCTCATTGACGAGCGTCTTCCACTCGGCTTCGGGCACGTCGAGGCGGGTGGCGTACTTGTCCTTGAGTTTGGCCCAGGCGAGAGTTTCGGGATTGCCGCCGAGGATGATGTCGGTGCCGCGGCCAGCCATGTTGGTGGCGATGGTCACGGCCCCGGTACGGCCGGCCTGAGCGACGATCTCGGCCTCGCGCGCCGCGTGTTCCGGCAAGGCATTGAGCAATTCGTGCTTGACGCCGCGGCGCTTGAGCATGTCGCTCAGCTTAATCGACTTGTCCACGTCGGTGGTGCCGATCAGCATCGGCCGGCCTTGATGATGGACTTCCACGACCTCATCGACGACCGCCTTCCACTTCTCCTTTTCGGTGCGGAAGATGACGTCGGCGTGGTTGACGCGCACCAGCGGCTTGTTCGTCGGGATGGCGAGGACATCGAGCTTGTAAATCTTCCAAAACTCGTTGGCCTCGGTCATGGCCGTGCCCGTCATGCCGGCCAGCTTCTTGTACAGCTTAAAGAAGTTTTGCAGCGTGACCGTCGCCAGCGTCTGCGTTTCTTCCTTGATCTTGACACCATCGCGGGCATGCTTGGCCTCGACCGCTTGATGCAGGCCATCGGACCACTGCCGGCCCCACATGAGACGGCCGGTGAATTCGTCGATGATGACGATGACCGGCTCCGGGCCATCCGGCCCGCGGACCACGGCGTACTTCTTGTCGCGCTGATAGAGTTGATGGGCCTTGAGGGCGTTGTCGATCAAGTGCGGCCATTCCATGTTGCCGGCCGTGTAGAAGCTCTCGACGTTCGCCAGCTGCTCGGCCTTGCGAATGCCCTCGTCGGTCAAATGGCAGGTATGTTCCTTCTCCTTGACCTCGTAGAAGCGCTCCGGCTCCGATTTCTGGGCGTCGATCAATTGCAGCGCGATGTCGTTGGCGCGGGCATAGCGCTTCAGGTCGCCGAACGCGGGGCCGCTGATGATCAGCGGCGTCCGCGCCTCGTCGATGAGGATATTGTCCACCTCGTCGATGATGGCGTAGTGGAGCGCCTTCTGGCACTGCTGGTAGTAGGGGTCGAAGTGCGGGTCACCCCAGCGGGCGGGCTTCATGTTGTCGCGCAGGAAGTCGAAGCCGAACTCGCTGTTGGTGCCGTAGGTGATGTCGCAGTCGTAGGCCTTGCGGCGCTCGCGCGGGTCCATGTCGCTCTGGATGTAGCCCGCTTCCATGCCGAGCGCCCGATAGATGGGCAGCATCCATTCACAGTCGCGCCGCGCCAGGTAGTCGTTGACGGTGATGACGTGAACGCCCTTGCCCTCGAGGCCGTTCAGGAAGGCGGGCAGCGTGGCGACGAGGGTCTTGCCTTCGCCCGTGACCATCTCGGCGATGTTGCCGCGATGCAGCACGATGCCGCCGAGCATCTGCACGTCGAAGTGGCGCATGCGCTTGGTGCGCCAGCCGGCCTCTCGACAGGCGGCGAACGCCTCGGGCAGCAGGCTATCGAGCTTTTCGCCCTTGGCCAGGCGGGCGCGCATCTTCACCGTGGTGTCGCGCAGTTCCTCGTCGGTGAGCGCCTTGGTCTTCGGTTCCCACTCGTTGATCTTGGCGACCAAGAGACCAGGGATGACGGTGGCGGTGCCGGTCGGCGTGCGCGCGGGGATATAGCCGAGCTTGCGGATGTAGCGCTCGTTGCTGGAGCCGAGCAGGCGCATCAGGAATTTGGCGACGCCATCGGAGAAGGCGGACAACCCGTCGCCGATCTTCTCCAGAATGCCGACATCCACGGAATGTTCGGTGCTCATGGTCGCAAACGCCTCCGAAGGCCGGCTTCCCGCCGCGGCACATGCCCTACAAATCGCGCCAGCGGTGCAGTTTATGGGGGAAGGGCGCGCAAGGTCAATATCGGCTGACGCTTCGCTGCGCTTCCGTGTGGTGAATTATACGAAGCCTCGCCTCTATCTGACGTGGATGGACGCGATTCTCGCCGAGTTTGAAAAAAGGGGTCGGGAGGCCGAACCACCGTTTCTATTGCATGCGTCTGAAATGGAGCGTGCGCGAGGTGTTGTCGGCGTACACCAACCGCTGGGCGCTGGAGGTGGCTTTCGAAGGCGCCAAGCAGGTTCTCGAGGACCCGGCCAATCGACTGCCGCGAGCGGTGCGGCGGTCGGCCCCGATGGCGTTGGTGTTGTACGGCCTGATCGTGTTGTGGTTCGACCGGGCCGGACACCAATGGGTGCGCTTTCCGCGGCGGCCGTGGTATCGGCGGAAGCGCGAAGTATCGTTTCAGGACATGGCGACGACGTTGCGGCGTAAGAGTTGGGAGGAACAATTAGCGGCGGTAGTGCCGCCGGGCGGCATCTCTAATAATTGGCTTGCACAGGTAGTGGAGTGGATTGCTCGCGTTGGCTGAGGCGACCGGCGACCGTTGCCGGCAACCGGAAATCGCCCCACGAAAAAGCTTCACCGCCTCCAGGAAGCGAGGCGGTGGGAAATCCGCCGCCTCTTGGGAATGTACGAAACTCGAACTAAGGCTTCCGACTCGTCTAGTGATGCGGCAAGAACGCCGTCAGCGACACGATCAGGCCTACCACGCCGACGCCAATGCCGCTGAGCCAGAAGGCGGCGCGCTTGGTCAAGACGGCGACGCTGCACAGGACGAGGGATAGCTCGATGCCCAGTTCGCCGTAGTCGATGCGGGCGGCCTTGTGGTGTTCGGCGACGGCTTTCTCCTTGTACTGGTTGGCCTTCTCCAGCATTTCGGGCAATTCGGTGTCGTACTTCTTGAGTTGATCGGTCCACTTGCCGCGTGCCTTCTTAGCTGGCTCGTCTTGCAGAGTGTCCTTGGCCATGCTGTCCATGAGGGCGACGTAGGCTTCGTATTCGTGTTTGCGGATGTTCTTGGCCTGATAGAAGGCGTAGCCGTTGGCGGCTTCGATCTGGTTGATGATGGTTTCGTTGTGGGCCTTGTGGCCGAGCATGGTGACGGCGGCGAGGAGGGCGGCGACGATGGCGATGGTCATGGCCACGCGCCGGTCGAACGGATCGCGGGCCGCGTGCTGGGTGTGTTCGACATGTTCGACTTGTTCGGAAGGATGTTCCATCGCGGCTCCCGGAAGATAGGCTGGTTAGCGACGCTTCGGAGAAGCGTGGCCACGCTTCTCCGAAGCGTCGCTAACGGGAATCTTAACGTCGGAAACTGCTCTGGCAATGGGCGGGACGATGGCGTATACCCGCACCGTCCGCTTATCACGTCGCCCAGGAACGGGGGCCGTCATGGCAGAGCCGCCGCCGGCACGCATCCATCCGACCGCGCTGATCTCCACCGAGGCCAAGTTAGCCGACGACGTTCGCGTCGGCCCCTATGCGATCCTCGAAGGCCCGGTCGAGCTAGGGCCGGGCTGCGTCGTGAGGCCGCACGCTCACCTGATCGGGCCGCTGACTATGGGGCGACACAACGTCGTCCACACCGGGGCGGTCATCGGCGACCGGCCGCAGCATTCGCGCTACAACGACGAGGCGACGCGCGTCGAGATCGGCGACCACAACATCTTCCGCGAAAACGTGACGATCCATCGCGGCACCAGCCAGTCGTGGGCGACGATCATCGGCAGCCACAATTTCGTGATGGCGAATGCCCACATCGCCCACGATTGTCGCATCGGCGACCGCTGCATCCTGGCCAACGGCGCTCTGGTCGCGGGCCATTGCGTGGTGGACGACGGTGTATTTCTGTCGGGCAACAGCGCCGTTCACCAGTTCGCCCGCGTGGGCCGATTGGCGATGCTCAGCGGCTGCTCGATCTCGGCCAAGGACATGCCGCCCTTCGTCATTCAGCAGGGCATCAATTGCATCGTCGGCGTCAACGTCGTCGGTATGCACCGCGCCGGCCTGTCGCACGCGCAAATCAACGGCGTCCGCGCCGCGTATCGCATCCTCTTCTTCGAGGGCAAGACCCTGCCCGGCGCGATGGCGGAAGTGGAACAAGCGTTCGGCGCCGTCGATACGGTCATGGAATTGCTAACGTTCCTGCGCAAAGCGGGGCGTGGCGTCAGCAGTGCCCGCGAGCGAGGACGGGAAGCGGCGTAGCCGATTAGCCACGCTTCGGAGAAGCGTGGGCGGACAACGCTTTTCCGAAGCGTCGCTAACCACCTTTTTGCGTTCCCCTCTTGCAACTCGCGCCTTCGGCTGGAATAATACCAATCCTCAATACAGGGGTTTACGAGAACACCCGCCTTCGGGCGGGCGTTCTTCATTTTAGTCGCCGTCGAGAGCGTGCCATGGCCGAGTCCGTCGAGTTGATTACCGAGCCGCGCCAGGAGCAGGGTTCCCGCGCCGCCCGCAAGCTTCGCAAGGCCGGCAAGCTGCCCGCCGTCGTCTACGGGCACGGCGAGGGGACCGCCTCGGTGACGCTGACCACGGAGGACGTGGACAAGGCCATAAAGCACGGTGTGCGCGTCGTCGATCTCAAGGCCGACGGCAAGGTGCAGAAGGCTCTGATACGCGACGTGCAATGGGACCACCTGGGCAAGGAACTGCTGCACATCGACTTCGCCCGCGTGTCGGCGGCGGATCGCGTGGTCGTGCCGGTGCCGGTCCACGTGCGCGGCCAGGCGCCCGGCGTCACGGCCGGAGGCGTCCTCGATCAGCCGATTCACACGCTGTCGGTCGAATGCCCGGCGCTGAGCGTGCCGGAGTTCATACGCGTCAATGTCGGCGAATTGCAGCTGGGCGGGGCGATCCACGTCCGCGAGTTGACGCTGCCCGAGGGTGTCAAAGCGATGGCGGAGCCGGATGCCATCGTGGTCATCGTCAAGTCGCCGGAAGAAGAGGAAGCTCCGCTGCCGGGCGAAGGCGGCGTGGCCGAGCCGGAAGTCATCGGCCGCAAGGCCGCCGAGGGCGAGGAGACGGAGGAGAAGTAGCGAAAACGAGCGTTTGCTTGGCGAGCGGGGGGCGTTAGCCCCAATACCGTTTAACGAAGGACGCAGTTCACTTGTTTGTACATTGAAAAATCGCCTGAAAAATACTGTACATCGTACTGAACATCGAGCTTCGTTAAACGGTATTGGCGTTAGCCCCC
>JBBSES010000054.1:0-13975 GCA_038239465.1 Gemmatales bacterium | reverse complement strand
TGAAGCTGGGGCGCGAAGGACTCGACGCCGCCCAGAAATTGCAAAAGGCCGGCGCCGGCACGCAGCCCGATTTGATCCGCGCCACGGTGGAACTCAATCAAGGTCAGGTGCAGTTCGAAGTGGCCAACGAACGGCATCGCGCCGCGCGGCAGCTGCTGGCGGTCGCCGTCGGCATGCCCGATTTGCCGTGCGGCCCCCTGGCGGAAACGCTGGAACTGCCGCCGCCCGATTACGACTGGCACACCATCGTGGATGTCATGCTCGCGCGGTCGTCGCCGATGCAGGAGGCACACACGGCGGTATTGCAAGCGGAAGAGCAGCTGCAACTCGCCCGCGCCCAGAAGTGCCCCGACGTGACTCTGCGGGTGCGGCCCATCTACGTCTTTCCCGACCACCGCGCCGAGGTCAACGTCTGGGTCGGCGCCGCGCTGCCGCTCTACAACCGCAACCAGGGTAATATCCTGGCCGCCGAGGCCGACCTCGGCCGCGCCCGCGAGGAAGTCCGGCAAGCCGAATTGCGTTTGATGGAGCGTTTGACGCTGGCCTATCAGCGCTATCTCAGCGCGCGCCATCAGGCGGACGGCTATCGACGCAACATCTTGCCCAGCGCCCGCGAGTCGCTGCGCCTGGTGCGCCTGGGCTACGAACGCGGCGACGCGCGCTACGATTACACGACCGTCTTGACGGCACAGCGAACCCTCGTGCAGGCCGAGGCCGTCTACGTGCAAGCGCTGCGCGAACTGTGGCGCGCCGTCGCCGACATCGACGGCTTGCTGCAAACCGAGGACGGTTGCCTCACGGGTGGCCCCCCGTTGCCGGATCGAGACGGGTCGCGTCCGGTAGGTGCAGGAACGCCAAAGCCAGAATGAGGTAGACGCCCAGGAGCATCACCCCTTCCATCCAGTTCGTTTCGCCGTCCTGGCTGACCAGGGTGAGAACGGCTACCGAAATGATGACGGCGATGGCCTCCATCGGCGTGAAGTGCAGATCGAGCGGCTGGCTCGGGTGCATGATCATGCTGATGAACACGAGCAGCGGGGCGACGAACAGGGCGATCTGCAAGCTACTGCCGATGGCGATGTTGACGGCCAAATCCATCTTGTTCTTCAGCGCCACGGTCACGGCGGTCGAGTGTTCGGCCGCGTTGCCGATGATCGCCACCACGATGACGCCGATGAAGACGTTCGGCAATCCGAGCGTCTGGGCGGCCTTTTCCACGGAGCCTACCAGCAACTCGCCCATCCAGGCGACGAAGGCGGTGGCGATCAACAAGACGATCAGCGCGGTGGGCCTTCCCCATTCCGGTGCGTGAGCCGATCCTGCTCCCGGCTCCTTCGCGCCGCTGTACAAATCGTGGTGCGTGTGCAGCGAGAAGACGAGGCTGAGTACGTAGATGACGGCGAGGATGACGGCGATCTCCTCGCTCAGCGACTCGATGTTCTTCGCCTCGGCGCCACTGAGGCTAACGCCCGCCCGGAAGACGTAGTAGTAGAGCGTCGGCACGATCAGGCCGATGGCGGCGAGGGCCAACAGTGTGGCGCCAAGACTCGTCGCCGTGCGGTTGAATTCTTGCTTCCGATAGCGCAAACCGCCGAGAAGGATGGATGCTCCAAGGACCAGCAGGATATTGCCGATAATCGAGCCGGTGATCGACGCCTTGACCAGCGGATACATGGCCGGCCCCTTGGCCAGCACAAGCAAAGCGATGATGAGTTCCGCGGCGTTGCCGAAGGTGGCGTTGAGCAGGCCGCCGATGCCGGCGCCCATCGTCTCGGCCAGGTTTTCGGTGGCGCGGCCCATTAGGCCCGCCAACGGGACGATGGCTACCGCCGAGGCGATGAAGACATACAAGTCGCCGGCATGGGTCCATTCCAGAGCCAGCGCTACCGGCAACGCCAGTAAGAGCCAGTTGAGCGGTTCGACGACGATGGATGTAGCGACGCCGCGAAAGGTCGATGCTGCTGGATTTTCCGCCATGTCGTTTCCTCCCATGAGATTGGCGAGCGGGGGGCGTTAGCCCCAATACCGTTTAACGAAGCTCGATGTTCAGTACGATGTACAGTGTTTTTCAGGCGATTTTTCAATGTACAAACAAGTGAACTGCGTCCTTCGTTAAACGGTATTGGCGTTAGCCCCCTGAGAATACACTCAGGGGGCTAACGCCCCCCGCTCGCCAACAAATTATGAGCCGTGTCACTAACCGGCGAACCCCTCCGGTCGCTCGCCCACGAAGTAAACGTCGCGGTCGGGCCGGCAGCCAGGAACGTGTAGGTCGAGCATATCGAGGCCGTCGGGACCGGCAATAAAACCGTGCGTCGTGCCCGGCGGCAAGCGCAAGAAATCGCCGGTTTTCAGGGCATATTCTTGGCCATTAAGGATAGCGATGCCGTCGCCCGCCACGACGACGTAGACTTCCTCGGCGACGCTGTGATAGCTGATGCTGGTTCGCTGATGTGCTTCGATGCGCACCCGGTAGGCCGTGAGCGCCCCCTCTTCCGCCGGATCAATCAACGTCTCGATGACGTAGGGACCGAGGCGTCGCGTCCGCGCCGGGTCACCGCTGGGCCGGTGGATCAGTTGCAAGGGAGTCTTCATATTCTTTACGTTTCGCGTCGTCCGCGCGCTGGGAACGGCGCTTCAGGGAGCCGCGCGCGGCTTCACTTTCGCCTCGGGATACGCCGCCTCCACGCCGCGCACCGAGTGCCAGAGGATGCGATTGAGCGTCTCCTCGTCGATGGCGTCTTCCTCATCGAAATTCATTTCCAGCGACTTCTTCGCCCAGTGCAGCGCCTTGCCCTGCAGCTTTCCTAGCGGCGGATTGAGTTCGTCCAGCGGCACCTTGTTAGCCACCGAGTTAAAGGGCGTCAGGTCGGCCTTCTCCTGAAAACAGGCGCGCAACGGCGTTGCCGCCAGATCCATCTGATTCATCGGCGGCAACCCGAGCATCAGTTCGATGGTCTTCACCATGCCGGTCTGGTTGTAGTTGGCGCGATCGACGAACTTGCGCTTGGTGTAGGGACTGATGACGTGGCACGGACTGCGATGGCCATCGACGTGGTCGAAGCCGAACTGCGGGTCATCCTCGACGACGCAGATGCACGTCTCTTTCCAGAAGGCGCTTTTGGTGATCGCCTCGACGACGCGGCCCAGGGCCAGGTCGTTGTCGGCGATCATGGCGCGCGGCGTCGGATAGCCGGGGCGCGTGCCGACCGTGTGGTTGGCCGGCAGGAAGACGTAGACCAGGTTCGGGAACTCCCCCTTCTTCTCGAACTGCTTGAAGTCCTCCAGGAAAAGCTGGGCGCGGTAGACGTCGGGCGTCGTCAGCGGAAAGCCGGCGTAGCTGGGATGCGTGTAGGCACGCAGCGGTTTCACGTTCGCTTCGACCGCGATCTTCACCTTGCGCGTGCCGTTCTTGTAATCGTCGAAGACGTCGGTCCAGGTGGCGTCTCTGGGATCGTAGGTCGTGCGCGTGAACTCGCCGTAGTTGCGGAAGGTCTTCTTGAGGTTGAGCGCGTTGTCCCAGAGGAAGCCGCTGGAGGCGAAGGCGAGCGTGTCGTCGCCATCGACGGGATAGCCGCGGACGAAGCCGCCGAAGGTCTTCGTCAGGTAATCGACGCAGTACGCCTCGTTCACCCATTGATGGCCGGTGGCGCTGAGCGTGCTGCTGCAATAGAAGTTGTCGAAGAGCGTGAACTCGCGCGCCAGCTTGTGTTGGTTGGGCGTCGTCTCCTCGCCGAAGAGGCACAGGGTCGCATCGCCGTCGCCTTCCTTCAAGTCGCCGAGGATCTGGTCGTAGCTGCGGTTTTCCTTGATGACGTAGACGACGTGCTTGAAGACCGACGGCTCGCCGTGGCGCGCCGGCACGGGGACAGGCTCGACATCGGGCCGCGGTTTCTCCAGGCCGTTCAAGCTGTAGCTGAGGCGATTGTTGGCGTTCACCTCTTTGGTGTACGTGGCGAGTTGCCGCGCGTCGGGCAGGTCGATGATCGATACCGAGCCGAGGAAGTCGTGGGTGTTGTGGCCTTCCGCCGCTGGCCGCAGTTTGGCGAGGGCGCCGTCGCCCTTGACGTTGGCGACATACAGTTTCTTGCCGTCGGGCGAAAGGCGGACGGCACCGGGATACCAGGCGGTAGGAATGAGGCCGCGCAACGTGCTGACGGCTGGCGTGTCGGCGGCCGGTTGCTCGACCGCTTTCGTACCGAGCGAGACGACGGCGACGCAGTTGTTGCCGGCGTTAGCGACATGGAGGGTTTGGCCATCGGGACTGACGGCCAGGGCGTTGGCGCCGCTGCCGAAGGGTAGCCGCGCCTCCGGCCGGGTGGCGACCGTCTCGACCACTTCGTCCGTCTTGGTGTCGATGACGGAGACGGTATCGCTGTTGGCGTTGGCGACGTAGAGGAACCGCCCTTTGGGACTGAGCGCCATGCCGCTGGGATGCAGGCCGACCTCGATACTCTTCACCTGGCGCCATTTGCCCGGCTCGGGCGCCAGGACCGAGATGGTGCCCTGGTTGGCGATGCCGGTCTTCGGATCGGTGCGAACTTCCGTGCCGGACGAAAGGGCGGTCGCATCGCCTTCCTTGGGATGGTTGCCGCCCCAGTTGCTGACGTAAACGCGGTCGGACCGGGCGACGACGACCATGTAGGGGGCCACGCCGACGGGGACGATTTGCTCGACTTGCCCCGTGGCGAGGTTGACGAGTTGCACGCTGTTGCCGCGCGTCGTCGTCATCCACAATTCATCGGCCGATCGCACCGCGAGGCCCGCCGGATTGGCGAAGCCGCCGATCTTGGGTTTGACGGCTTCGATCGGTTTCGCCCAGGCATAACGGCCGTCCTTGCCCGGATCGGCGATGCGCAGATGATTGTAGGCGTCGGTGGCGTACACGCGGTCCCGATGGACGACGATGCCGACGACGCTGAAGCCGTCGTTGTAGGGCGGCGCCGGTTTGCCGCTGGGACCGATGGGCCGCGCGACCAGGTCCTTGATGGCGAAATCGGGTTCGGCGCCGAGGCCCTTGTCGAGTTCGAGCGTCTGCTTGATCTTGCCGGTGGCGGCGTCGATGAACACCAGATCGCGCAGGTTCTTGACGACGAGCGTCTTGCCGCCATCGAGCAAGGCAATGTCCACGGGCCGCCCCGGAAACGTTACCTGCGTCCCCGCGGGCCGCAATACCTGGTTGGTCGGCACGACGACGCTGCCATCGGGTTGACGACCGACCTTGACCGAAGCGCCAGCGTCCTGAGCGGGCGTTTGGTCCATCGGCTTCCCCGCCAAGGGGAGAGCGAGCAAAACGACGCCGAGGAGATGCGCTTTTCGCACGAGGCTCTCCCTGTCTTGGAAAATGGCTCAAGTATCGTTGTCTTAGGGCGTCCGCTGACGTTGTATTTCCATTGCCGCGGTTTGGCCGTCGCCGCTCAGCGGCGGGAAGCGCCGGGGAGATACGCTGGCTATCAATAGATCGCCGTCGGATCTTTCTCTTTCAGACATTTGGGGCAATACCAAGGCGCCGGCGTCACGACGGGCCTTTGGCTCCGCTTCCGGCACCGGGCGCAGCGGTAGCGCTTGCCCTTCACGGCGGTTTTGGGCCGCGAGCGCTTGCCGGTCCTGAGAATGTTCCGCGCCATTATTCAGCCCTCATCGTCTCGGCCAGGCGCACGATTCCCGCGCGCATCTCGTTCGCGGGCACATGTACCTTCTGACCGTGGCCGGGCAACACCCACTCGAAGCGGTAGTCCGCCAGGCGTCGCATCGACTCGGCCTGCCGCGGCCACGAATACCAACAATAGTCCTCGGAGGCCGAGAGTGCCTGCTCTTCCCGGTCCCAACTGAGGTGGTCGCCGGTGAAGAGGAAGCGGTCCTGGAAGAGCAGGACGCAGTGCCCGCTCGTGTGGCCCGGCGTCGGGATGGCGAGAAAGTCGGGAGCCAACTCCCACGGCCCCGCGCCATCGAGGACGACCTCCGCGTTCGGCTGCGACGACAACTCCTCCCGATGGATGACGCGCCGGCTCTGGAAATGTTCGGCGTAGCGCTCCGCGTCGGCGACGTCGTCTCGATGAGTCAAGAAGATGTGGGAGATGCCGCCCAGCGCTTCCAACCGCCGTACGAGCGGAGCGACGAACTTCGGCGCGTCGATCAACCAGTTGCCGGCGGGATGCCGGATGAAGTAGCTGTTGCCGCCGTACGACTTCGGCGAGTTATAGCCGCAGTAGTAAACCGGCTCCTCGATGACGAGCGGGAAATCCTTCATCGCCGCCTTCACGTCGTCGTCGCCGAGGCAGCCGATGGACCCCGTTGGGCACGCCAGCAGCGCCCGCAACGCCTGTCGCCGGTCGGCGCTGGAATGGGGCTGCGCCTTGACGAAGGACGTATCAGCGGTCTCGGCGAACACCGCGGGGGCGATCTGCCGACAGGCATCGCAGTCGATGCACGTCGAGTCCACGAAAAAATCGCCGGCGACGTTTTCTGGCACGCGCTTTCGAGGGTTTGCCATGATTGAGCCTCCTTTGCTCCATTTTACCGTCGCGGGTCGAAAGATGCCCGTCGGAGAGCGGGCACGGCGGGCAAGCCTATTTATCGACGATGGAGGGACTTCCCATAGACCTACTGGAGATAGGTCAACTCATCCGCTACAGTGTGACGGCACGTTGAACTCCGATCTTGAAGGAAAGACGACGATGGAGCGGTTCACGCAAGACGATCGGATGATGCGCGTCAAGTTCGCCAACCTCGGCGGCGACGACCTGCTGCTCAACGCCTTTGCCGGCACCGACGCGGTGAACGAGTTGTTCCGCTTCCAGATCGACCTGCTCGCTGAACGGCCGCTCGCCGCCGCGCTGCCCTTCGAGCAAGTGATCGGCCAGCCCGTCGCCGTCACGTTCCCCATTCCCGTGCTCGCGGATCGCGTCATTCATGGCATCGTCAGCCGCTTCAGCCAGGGTTTGGCCGTCCAGGGGTCGAACGGCCAATCCACCTTCATCCGCTATCGGGCTGAGATCGTGCCGCGCCTCTGGCGCCTCACCAAGAGCGTCAATTGCCGCATTTTCCAGGGCGTGAACGTGCCCGATATCCTCGCCGCGGTGTTTAAAGGCTTCGACGTGGAGAGCCATCTTCAGCACGACGACTACCCGCCGCGCGAGGTTTGCACGCAGTACCGCGAGTCGGACTTCGCTTTCGCCAGCCGACTCATGGAGGAAGAGGGCATCTGCTTCTCCTTCACGCACGAGAGCGGCAAGGACGTTCTCGTCCTCCGCGACAAGCCGCCGGACAAGGCCGACATGCCGGTGGCGACCACCCTTCGGCTCATGCCCAACCACGAACGGGAGCCGACGGTCGAGGATTGCCTGTGGAGCTGGGAGAAGACGCAGGAACTGGCGGCCGGCAGTTATACCCTGTGGGACTATCTCTTCCAAATGCCCGAAACCAGCCTGAGCGAGACGCGGAAAATCAGCGGCGACGCGCTCAAGGTCGGCTCCGCGCAGCACGCGCTCGCGCTGGCGCGCAACACCGAGGAACTGGAGGTCTTCGACTATCCCGGCCGCTACGCCCACCATCACGACGCGGGAGATACGCCGGCCTTTGACAGCGGCGACTTTCAGGCGAAAGCGGAGGCCATCGGCAAGGCGCTGGTGGCGGCGAAGCAGCGGGCGGCCCGGCTGCGCATGGAGCAGGCCGTCGCGCAGAGCCTGTTTTGCACGGGCCGGGGCGACGTGCGCGCCTTCAATCCCGGCTGCCGTTTCACGCTGGCGAGCGACCTCGATTACTTCGACGGCGCCGACGACTACGTCCTCATGTCGGTGGCGCACCACGCCGATATGGGAGACACCTACGTCAAGAGTGAGAAGACGCTCGCGGCGGAAAGGGCGGCCGAGGAGGGGGAGCCTGTGCCGGTGAATTCCGGCGGCTACGCCAACGAGTTCCGCTGTCTGCCGGCGGCGCTGCCGTATCGGCCGCCGGCGCGTACGCCGAAGCCGCGCATCGACGGCGTGCAGACGGCCGTGGTCGTCGGCACCACGGGCAGCGACGTCTCGACCGACGCCTATGGCCGGGTGCGCGTGCAATTCTTCTGGGATCGCAACGGTTCTCGGGGCCTCGATGATCAGAAGGGCGAGGCCGTCTCGACCTTCAAATACTGGCCCGGCGACAAGCCGGCGGCGCCGACCAGTTCCTGCTGGGTGCGGACGGCGCAAAGCGAAGCGGGGCGGAAGTTCGGCGCCATCTTCCTGCCGCGCCTGGGTCAAGAGGTGGTGGTCGGCTTCCAGGAGGGCGACCCGGATCGGCCGGTCGTTTTGGGTAGCCTGTACAACTACGTCAATCAGCCTCCCTTTCCGCTGCCGGAAAACAAGCAATTCAGCGGTTGGAAGACGAACACGCCCGGCACCAAGGAATTCACCCGGTACAACGGTTTGCATTTCGAGGACGTCAAGGACAAGGAACTCGTGCAGCTGCACGCCACCCGCAGCCTGGTGGTCGAGACGGTCAAGGACACGATCTTCAACGTCGGCGGCAATTATACGATCAACACCAACGGCACCTTCTCGGTCCAGTTCGGCACGCTGATCGGCCTCCAGCTCCAGAAGGAACCGCCTCCGAAAAAGCCGTGGCAGTGGACCGCGAAAGACGCCGGGCAAATCTCGGCCTCGCTGGGCAAGAGTCTGAGCCTGGTGTATGGCGAATCGACCAGCGCCGTCGCCGGGCTGTCCGCGGCGCTGACGTTCGGCAACAAGATCGACCTGGTCGTCAATCCCGCTACCTGGCTGCAGGGGGTGGCGCCCAATCTATCGACGATCCTCAGTCCGGTCATGGGCCTCGTGGCCGGCCGCAACGAATGGGTGCTGGGGCCGAAGCTCGGCATGGTGGCCAACGCCAACATTTCCCTGTTTCTGGGACAAAATATCGCGGTCCAGCCCAATATGGCGGAATATCCTGCTTTCACGACCCTTCTTGGGGCGGCCGCGGTGCTATCGACGGTCAACATGCTGGCATTCGGCGGGGCGGGCAATCAAGTAGCGGATAACTGGAGTTCCGGCGACGGTAAAACGGCCTGGAGCATGGTGGGCGTGAGCACCGGCGTCTTTGGCCTGGCGCTGCTCGGCACGATGTACTATATGATGCAACTGATCTACCAGAAGGAGGCGATGCAGACGGCGAAGGAGGCCATGCGGACGTCCCTGGAGACCTCCCTAGCGGACCTGGGCAATGCCCTGGGCCTGGCAGCTGCCGCCATTCCGGTCGCCGCCGTTCAGCCCCCGCGCCTTGGCAAGATTGAAAGCATAGACGGCCCCTATTCGCTGAGAGCGGACGCCTACACTCTGGAGACTACCAAGGGCATGATGCTCAGAAATGTCAAGAAGACGGACCCGGGCAACTTTGACGTTCCCGGGACCGCCGCCCGGATCACCATGAGCCCGAGACCGGGCAATGGCTTACAGCTCGCGCACGACGCTTCGACTCAGCTTCCCAAGATCAGCCTCAATAGCGCGGGAGTGACCCTCTCGGCCGGCCTGGGCGTCAATGTAGCCCAGCTTAAGCTGAGCGCCGCAGGCATCGAACTATCGTTCGGGCCTCCCAACGCACGAGCCAGTATCACGTTGGACGCTAATGGAATCACGTTGGCATCTGGACCGACCACCAAACTGAAGATCACTCCGACACGCATTAAGCTCTTAACGAGACTCCTTTCTCTTGAGTCCACCAGCTATGAACTCATCGCGCACAATGTGCGAGAGCGCGTCCAGACGGTTGCAGATCGCCAGGATAACTTGCAACTTAATCATTGAACGGTAGAGACGACCCCATGCCACTCGCGTCTGGACTGGTCAAGATCACCGAGGCGACGGCGGCGGCCGTTTGCCGGCACATGCGCCTGGCAGACGAGGTTCGGCCCCTCCTGCACGCGAAGCAAACGCCGTTGGAATTCCTCGATGTACTCGTGGCGGAGGACGGGCGCCTGCCGTCAGCGGTGGATTTCCTGGGTCATGCGCTGCCCCGCCGCGAGGCCGTCTGGTGGGGTTGCCTGTGCGTGTGGCGGGAATGGGGCCCCCAATTGTCGGTGCCGGAACAACAGGCCCTGTTCGCCGCCGTTGGCTGGGTGCTCGAACCCACCGAGGACCACCGGCAAGGCGCTGGGGCCGCTGCGAAAGCGGTCCATCCGCTGCTCGGCCCGGTAAATATGTCCGCCGATCCCACCGATTTGCCCACCGATTTGCCCGACAGTGCCGCCGGCCATATCGCGCAGGCCGTATTCGAGAGCGGCGGCAGTCTGCTGCCGTCGGAGATGCCGGTGATTGAGCCGCACCCCGGTGGGACGGCATCGAGTGTCGGCAACGCCGTTCACATGCTCGCCCTGAGCCTACCGATGGACGAGATCATGCCGAGCTATCGGCGCCTCGTGGCTCTGGGCATCGGCGTGGCCCTGGATAAGTACCCTTGGCCGGCGCCGTCTGCGCCCAAGACGGAAGCGATGTTCTGGCCGGGACAGCGCTGGTAAGTTTTAGAAAGGAGCGCCCCATGACCGACAGCATCGAGGCCCTGAGCCTCCAGATGGAACAGCTGGCGCAACGGATCGTGCGCCAGTATCCCGCGGGGACGCCGCTCGATCCCTCGTCGCCTTTGATCCGCGAATTGCAGGCGACGAACCAGCAATTGCAGGGCGCTCTGGAAACAGCCCTGGCCGACCAGGAAAAGCAGTTCAACCAGGAGATGGCGGGATTGCGCCAACAGGCGGCCGACCAGCTGGCGAAACAGCAAGCGCCGCTCGCGCCGCGGCCGGCTCCGCTCGGTGCCCTGGCGTTCGAGAAAAAACACGGTCCCCTGGTCGATACCATGTTGCCCCTCGTCGCTAGCCTGATCGCGGCGGCCACCGGCGAAAAAGAGCTGCGTGGAACAACCGCCCTCAGCGCCTTGCGGTTCGCGGACGAATATGCTCCGCCCGCGCAGGAACTGGACGCGATCCTTCCTCAAATGTTGGACCTCCCCCGGCAGCACCTGAAGCGATGAGCCGCCGGACGTCCTTTCTTTTCCAATGGCTTCAAGAGCGTCTACAAATGGCGAGCATTCGCATCGAAGACCTGCCCCCCGGCGATGCCTTGACTGCCGAAGCGGCGGAGAACACCTTCGGCGCCGGCCGCCAATCTTTCGTCCCCAAGCACGATTCGCTGGACCTCTTCGAATCGCTGGGCGCCGGCTTTGCCCCCCGCGCCGTCCCCGCCCCGGCAGCGAGGAAAGCTTCTCCGTCTCCCGGTCACATCCCTATCCATTCGAGCGCGTCCGCATTGACGTTTATTGCGTTCCCCTCGGCGGCGGAGGTTTGCCGGACCTACGCCGCGCGCGACACCACCCGCGCGTGCCTCGAACCGGGACAGACGCCCCTGGCCCTCCTCGATCGCCTGGTCGCCGAGGAGCGCCTTTACCCGGACGCGCTCGACTTTCTCGCGCATGCCCTCGATCGTCGCCAGGCAATCTGGTGGGGCTGTCTGTGCATTTGGCTGACCGCTCGAAGCGCCCTGTCCGTGGATGAACTTCGGGCGCTGGCGGGGGCGATCGCCTGGGTCGTCGATCCGAGTGAAGCCAACCGCATCAAAGCGTTGGCTTTAGCGGCGCCCGTCGCGGATCGTGGTGCGGGAATGCTCGCCGCGGCCGTGGGAGCCAGCGGCGATTCTCTGGCGAAGGCTCTCCAACTCACCGCGAGCCTCGGTGGAGCGGATGCGCTGGTCGCGTCTTGCCGCCGCTCGATTGGCCTGGGCATCCGCGTCGCTCAGGGACATCACCTCATCGGGAAGTAGCGGCCGGCCCGTCGAAGAGCAAGAGCGACTCCGAGTAGTATTGAGATAGGAACCTCACGCTCCACGCGACGATTCCCGTCGCCGGGTCGCCGACGACGGCGCCGGCCGGGCCAATCTCGTGCAACACGACGTAATGGCCGTCGCTCAGATGCGCGATCGCGGGGAGACTCACCTGTCCCAGTCGGTCGGCGGAGATGCGCACGGCCTGGCACGGCAAGCCAATCTCCGCGGCCAGTTTTGTCAGTTGATGCAGACTGAGTCCCTCGGGGCCGGGCGTGACTTTCCGGCGCAGCGCCTGCACGCTGATGGGCAGCCCGAAGCGCAGGGCCACCATCGCCAGCGCCGCCAACCCGCAGTCCGCGAAACCGAGTTGCGGGACCCAAACGTGATCAGCTGGCCGGGACGAGCCACGCGGCTGGTACGATTGCGCGACTTTCGACCAGACCGGCGCCGCGGGGTCGAAGTCGTGGCGCGCCAAAACCTGGCAGCGAACGTCGGTGAGCGCCACCGCCGTGGGCAGTCCCCCCGTGCCAATCAGGGCGCGGGCGCCGAAGGCATCGCCCGGCCCGAGGTCTTCCGCCGCGGAGGCGTCGTCGCGGGGGTGCAACCGCACCGTGCCCGCCTCGATCAAATGCCAAAAATCGGCGGCGAGTCCGTCAGTCTGAATCGTGTGCCCCGCGGAAATCGCGGTCGGTTGCATGAGGTTCAGGAACTTCAAACTCGATTCCGCCGACAGGAAACCGAGGAAAGCCCGCTCCCGATGAAAGTGCGAGAGCGTGTGCAGGCGCAGCCAATTCTTCAGGTTCTTCCAGATCCGTTTCTCGGATCGCAGCGCCGCGCGCAACGGATCCAGGGGTAATTGAAGCAACGTGGTCGGGATGGACGCGCGGCAGCTGGCCGTGTTCCGTCCCGGCGACAGCAGGGCATACTCGCCGAACAGGTCGCCCGGCAACAAGGTGCCGAGCGTGACCTCGCGCGTTCCCGATTGCCGAACGATGCGGACCCGGCCCGCGCGGATGAGATAGGCCCAGGCGCCGGTCGTGTTCTCCTGAAATAGCGTTTCACCCGAGGCGCACTCGATCTCTCGACCCGCGCCGAGCCAGTCGTCGAGTTGAGAATGGGAGAGGCTTTCGAGCAGCGGATAGCGGGCCAGGAGTTTCCGGGTCATGCCGTCTTCCCCGCGACCGACAAATCGAGGACGGCGTGGTTCATGCACATGGCCAGCCACTGGTCGAACAGTTCCGAGGCGATCCGCTCGCGCGTCGGATTGTCCAGTTCCGCCGGGCGCCGCTCTTCGACGAGGACCAGGGCGAACCCGCGCGGCGTGCCGATGGGGCCGACCAGTTCGCCTTCCCGCGCGGTGGCGAGTGGCTCGGTGAGCGGTTCGCCCAGTTCTTTGCGCGGCAATTGGCGATGGACCACCGGAAGCCCCTGCTCCAGCGCGACCGCCTCCAGATCGCGCCCCTCCTCGCGGACCTGGGTGGCCAGTTCGCGGGCGAGGTCTTCGCGCTCCGCCATGAGAAGGGCGACGCGCAGGGTCTCGTAATCCTCGCGGTGGGCGGCGAAGTGGCCTTCTACCTCGGCGACGGTGGCTTTCCGCCGTAGCTTGGCGGCAAGAATGTCCGGTTTCAGGCTGGCCTCGAAGTCGTCCACGGATAGGCGCCGCGCGGCCAGCCAGGCGTGGGTGTCGGCGGCGGTGCGCAGGCCGTGGCGCCGACGGAAGCCGTCCGCCGCGGTTTGCAGTTCCATCGGAGAAACCGACAGACCGGCCTTGCATGCCTGGTCTTGAACGAACCGGGCGGCCAGAGCCTCGCGGACGACCGGCTCCAGCTGGCCCTGCGAATTAAGGCGCTTCAGAAGTTCGGCGAGCGTCAGCCGTGTGTCGCGGAGGGACGCGATCACCGTGTCCAGGGTGTTCATGGTTGGATGCTCTCCCGGCTCGATCACGTTTTCGATTTCGGAAAAAGGCAAATGCTTACCTCCGAGCATTCGCGGGCCCTCTGCGAACCGCGCGGAAAATGAAACCTTTCGTATTTACCCCGAAGGAGTTGCATCCCATAGCCCAGGGTTGCCGCGCAGCGGCTACCCTGGGTGAAGGCTCCCGACAAAACGTTGGCCGCGCGGGCGATTCAACCCCTTCGGGGTAGGGCATGGGGCGGGTGTGGCCCTGACCCAGGGTAGCCGCTGCGCGG
>JBBSES010000053.1:0-13984 GCA_038239465.1 Gemmatales bacterium | reverse complement strand
CGGCTTTCGACGGCAGCAGGCGGTCGAGGAAGTCGTTCAGCTGCGCCTCGGGCATGAGGCCGACGAACTCGAGGACGACTCGGCCATCGCGGATGGCCTTGACCGCGGGGATGCTCTCGATGCGGAAGGCGGCGGCGAGCGCCTCCGCTTCGTCCACGTTTACCTTGGCCAAACGCACGGTTCCTTCTCGCTGGTTGACGAGGCGTTCCAGCAATGGCCCTAGCTGACGGCACGGCGCGCACCAGGGTGCCCAGAAATCGACGACCACGGGGACTTGATGCGACCGCGCGATGACCTCGGCCTCGAAGTCGGCGTCGGTCACGTCGCGGATCCACTCGGAGTTTTCCGCCACCTTGTCACCTCGGAAATAGAGTTGCGCTCGCCGGGCGGATGCCAAGGGCGCGTTGCCTTCCCGCGCTGTCCCTGCTATTTTATCTTTTTCGCACGGCCCGTCATTACGAAGGAGCCTCCCGCATGGGAGCACGCCGCATTCGCCGCGAGCAGCGCCAGATCGATATGGCCGAATCGCGCCACCGCAATGGCATCAGCAAGTCCGCCGAGCGCATCCGGCGCGACGCGCGCATTCTCGAAATCGTCAAGAAGGGGTCGCTGCCGTTCACGCCGCCGGTCCTGAGTTGGCTGAGCGTTAAGCTCGATAAGCCGGGGCGGTTGATCACGCCGGACGACGTGAAGACGTTGTTGACGTAATCCGCGAAACGTAAACAATATGAGCCAGGACAACGCCGACTCGCGGGCACCGCTCACCTACCGCGACGCCGGCCTCGACCTCGAACGCTACGCCCAGGGCCTGGCCGGCATCGCCCCGCTGCTGAAACGGACGCATTCGCCGCGCGTGCTGCCGCCGCCGTTTCCGCCGCGCGCCGGCGGCAAGGGAGCGGGCGGTTTCGCCAGTCTGTTCAGCCTCGATTACAACAGCCGGCTCTTCGCCAAGAATTACCGCCATCCCGTCGTCGTCTCCTGCACCGATGGCGTCGGCACCAAGTTGAAAATCGCCAGCGCCATGAACCGGCACACCACGGTCGGCATCGACCTGGTCGCCATGTCGGTCAACGATTGCCTGTGTACCGGCGGCGAACCGTTGCTGTTCCTCGACTACATGGCGATGCCGAAGGACGATCCGGCCCTGTCGCGCGACATCGTCAAGGGGATCAGCGACGGCTGCCTGGAAGCCGATTGCGCCCTGGTCGGCGGCGAGACGGCGATTCTTCCCGACGTCTACCAACCCGGCGATTACGACCTCGCCGGCTTCTGCGTGGGCGTCGTGGAGCGCGACCACATCATTGACGGCCGGGCCATCCGACCGGGCGACGCCGTCCTCGGCCTGGCTAGCAGCGGCCTGCATTCTAATGGCTATAGCCTGGTGCGCAAGGCGGTCTTCGAGCGCGCCGGCCTGACCGTGGCCGACTTCGTCCCCGAGTTGGGCCGCACCGTCGGCGATGAGTTATTGGAGCCGACGCGCCTCTATGTTCGGCCGATCAAGAATTTGCTGCGTCACTACCCGGTCAAGCGCCGCGTCGTCCGCGGCCTGGCGCACATCACCGGCGGCGGGTTGCCGGACAATATCGCCCGCGTGCTGCCCCCGGGCCGGCGCGTCTTTTTGCGCCGCGGCAGCTGGCCGATACCGCCGGTCTTCACCTGGCTGCAGCGCCTGGGCAACATCGCGCCGGCCGAGATGAACCGTGTCTACAATCTCGGCATCGGCTTCGTCGTCATCGCCAGTCCGTATTTCGCCGAGAGCATTCAACGCCAGCTGGAAGAAGAACGCATCCGCACCTTCGTCATCGGCGAGGTCCGCGCCGGCGAGCCAGGAGTCGAATACCTTTGAAACCGTCTCTCCTCAGAGTCGCACCCATGGATGACGAACCCCGGCCAACACGCGCCCAACGCCCGCCGCCGCGTCAAACGGTGGGATTTCTGCGCACCCTCTTCGAGGAGCGCGGCATCCACCCGAAGAACAAGCTCGGGCAAAACTTCCTCATCGACCTGAACCTGATCGAACTGCTGGTCCGCTCGGCCGAGTTGAACAAGGGCGACCTGGCGCTCGAAATCGGCTGCGGCACCGGCAGCTTGACCAATCGCCTCGCCCAGCACGCCGGGGCCGTCCTCGCCATCGAGATCGATCCGCTATTCTTCAACTTGACGCAGGAGACGGTCCTCGATCGCGGCAACGTGACCCTCGTCCATGCCGACGCGCTCAAGAACAAGAACGAGTTGAACCCCAATTTCCTCGGCGAACTGGACGCGCAGCTGAAGCGTCCCCATATCGAGGTTTTAAAGCTGACGGCCAACCTGCCCTACGCGGTGGCCACGCCGATCATCACCAACTTCCTGCTCACCGAGTATCCCATTGAGCGCATGGTCGTCACGGTGCAATGGGAGATCGCCGAACGGCTGATCGCGGTGCCGGGCACCAAGGACTTCGGCGCGCTGGCGGTACTGGTGCAGAGCCTGGCCGACGTGGAACTGATTCGCCGGCTGCCCCCGACGGTCTTTTGGCCGCGGCCGCAGGTCGATTCGGCGATCGTGCGCATTCGGCCCAACGCGAAAAAGCGGGCCAAGGTCGGCGACGTGACGGCCTTCCGCGTCTTCCTGCGCGACCTGTACACGCACCGCCGCAAGAACCTGCGCGGCGCCCTCATCGGCTGGCCCAGCGGCAGCCGACCGAAGGACGAAGTTGACCGCAAACTCCTGGCGCTGGGCATCGAGGGCACGGTACGCGCTGAAACTCTTGATGTAGAGCAACATTTGCGCCTGTGCGCCGCTTTCGTGTAGCCCCGTCTTGTTTACGTTTCGCGCCCTCCCGCGCTCGGGGCGCTTACGCGACTCCGCTCGCCGAGCGCGAAACGTAAACAAGACGGATTACGACCGCGCCCCGAAGTAGAACGCCACCACGCCGCTGAGGATCGCCTCCCAGGGGAACGTGAGCGTCCGCATGTCGAACGAATTGTCCGGCAGCGTCGGTTTGATGACGAGTTCGTAGATCACGCCGCCGCCCAGCATGAAGACCGCGATGATCGACACCCACGCGATCACGTCCGCGTACCACGCCGGCATTCCCTCGGGGCCTTGCAGCGCCATACGGGCCATCGACGACAGGACCACGCCGACGAAGAATGAGCCGAAGATGGCGACCGGCAGCCAGGGTTGCCCCTTGGCGTCGCCCAGGTCCAGGTTCTCCATGAGATCGGGCTTTTGGTAGATGGTGTAGCCGATGACCCCGAGGAAACCGGCGATGATGAGGAAGCGGATCGAGCCGCGCGGCAGGTGCAACGGCGGCGATTCGCGGTGGGCCTTGTCGCGCGGTGACGAACCTCGCGAGCCGAAGTAGCTGCCGATCACCAGGAAGGTCAGGTACTGCAAATAGAGCGGCACCTTGATCATTTTTTCCGGCGCGAACAACAACAACGCCCAGACGGTGCCGAGGACCATGAGCGTCAACAGTGCCCGCACGCTGCCGGCGGGCAAGCCGAGCGGATGGCGCACGCGAACCGGCGGCGGCGGGGCGGGGGCGTAACCCGGAGGAGCGCCGCCGAAGGGTACGCCGCCCGGGGAGAATTCGAACGGGGCTGACATGGGAAGCATCTCCGACGTTGGGTATCGCCGTTAGCGGTGGGTACTCATCAGGTATTTCGCGTTTCGCCGCGCGGGATTGCCGTAGGACAACATAGAATCGCGGGGGGAAACGGCCATCGCAATTCGCCAGACGGGCCGTTACCAACCTGTTACCGCGCGGCGCGAACTACAGGGGTACAATCTCAACATCGATCCGTCGGCCATCTTTCCGGGGAGCATCCGTGAGTACCTCATCGCGCCGCGACTTCCTTCGCCAGGGCTGCCTGGGACTGACCGCCGCCGGCACCGGCGCCTGGCTCCTGCATCCCGCCGCCGCGCCCACGCCCGGCAGTGGGTCGCTCGGGGCCTACGCCGCCGTGTTGCAAGCCGAGCAGCGCAACCCCGCCGCCAACCTCGCGCCCACCGAGGACAACATCCTCGGCCCTTATTACCGCGCCGGCGCGCCGTTCCGCGGCAAGGTCACGCCGCCGTTGGAAGGAGGCACGGTCCTGGTCGTCAGCGGCCGCGTCTACGGCTTCGACACCAAGAAGCCGCTCGTCCGCGCCGTCCTCGACGTCTGGCAAGCCAACGCGCAAGGCCGCTACGACAACGACGACCCGAAGAATCCGCCCGCCAAGGATATCTTCAAAAACCGTACACGCCTCGTCACCGACGACGCAGGCTACTACGAGTTCGAGACGATCCGCCCCGGCGCCTACAAGATCGGCGCCAACGCCTGGCGGCCGAGCCATATCCATTACCTGGTCCGGCATCCCGGCTACAAGACGTTGGTGACGCAGCTCTATTTCAAGGGCGACCCGCACAACAAGACTGACGATTTCATCAAGGACACGCTCATCATGGAGGTGCAAAGCCGCAAGACGGCCAACGGTGCCTATGAAGCGGGCGAGTTCGATATCGTGCTGCCTCCCGCGGGGAAGAAGCAGGGCGAGTGAAAGAGAAGCCGCGCGCGCCATGCCTAACGATTAAGCGGGCGCAACTCCGTTAACTTGGGCGGTTTCGGCGAGCTTTTCTCCCGCGAGACGCTAGCTATCCCTGGTAATATCAACACCGGCTTATTCGAGGATGGGTGTTGAAGGGGAAAGCCATGCCGGAGCCTCACGGGCGATCCATTGCGCTGTCGCTGCCGCGGCGGCTGATCTGCGACATGATGCACTTCGCGCGGCAAGTGCCCTCGGTCCCCGTGCAGCGGCGCATGAACGTCGCCGCCCTCGCCGCCGCCCGCAAGGAGGCATTGCCGCGCCCCAGCTGGTGCGCCATCTTTACCAAGGCGTTTGCCACCGTCGCGGCCCGGCAACCCGAGTTTCGCCGGGCCTACCTGCCCTTTCCGTGGGCGTATCTGTACGAGCATCCGAACAACATCGCCTCCATCGCGGTGAGCCGCCGTTACCACGACGAGGACGCCGTCTTCTTCGCCCACATGCGCAGCCCCGAGAAGCAGGCGCTCAACCAGATTGATAGTTTCCTGAGCTACTGCAAGGACGAGCCGGTGGAGAGCATCGCCCTCTATCGTTATGGCCTGACCATCAGCAAGTTCCCGCAGCCGTTGCGCCGTATGATGTGGTGGTTCGGCCTGAAGACCTCGGGCTATCGCCGGGCTTGCCGCCTTGGTACCTTCGGCGTCAGCGTCTACTCAGCGCTCGGCAGCGAAGGGCTGCATCCGCTGTCCCCCCTGACGACGACGCTGAATTACGGCGTCATCCAGGCGAACGGCGACGTGGACGTGCGCTTGATATACGATCACCGCGTCCTGGATGGTGGCACCGTGGCCCAGGCGCTGGCGGCGATGGAAGACGTGCTGCATCACGAAATTCTGGCGGAACTGGAAAAGCTCGCGGTCAAGAAGGCGCCGGCCGCCCCGGTGCGGATCGATGATGTGGTCGGCGAGCCGGTTACTGTGCAATAAGTGGGCGAGCGGGGCGTTAGCCCCCCGTGGATTTCCTGCGGAGCACCACGGGGGCTTACGCCCCCCACTCGCCAAAAACACTTCGTCGGTTGACAGCCATCGCCGACCCGTGGTAATTTTCCTCCACGCACTATTCACCCCGCGCGCACGGCAGCCCTCCCCCGGACGGGACGGCCACCCAGCCAGGCAAGGATGCCTCCGCATGAACCACATTTTGAACGGCGTCGCCCGTGCCCTCGCCGAGACCTTCGACCTGCCTGGCCCCATCCTCGAAGTCGGCTCTTATCAAGTAACCGGCCAGGAAGAGATCGCCGACTTGCGCGACCTGTTCCCCGGCCAGGACTACCTCGGCATCGACATCCGCCCTGGGCCTGGCGTCGATGCCGTCGCCGACGTGGAAGCGCTGCCCTACGAGGACGCCTCTTTCGGCACCGTCATCGCCATGAACACCTTCGAGCACGTGCCCCGCTTCTGGCGTGGCTTCGAGGAAGTCTTTCGCGTCCTGCGGCCCGACGGCGCCTTGCTCGTCTGCGTGCCGTTCTACTTCCACATTCACGATTACCCCAGCGATTACTGGCGATTCACCCCCGAAGCCTTCGAGGTAATGCTCAGCGATTACCCGAGCCGCATCATCGGCTGGCACGGCCCCGCGCGCCGGCCGGCGAGCGTCTGGGCGCTGGCCTTCCGCGAAGACCGGCCGCCGATCACGCGCGCCGATTTCGAGCGCTACCGCGCCTTGTTGCGCCAGTACGCCCGGCAGCCGTTGTCGTTCACCAAGAAATGCCGCTATCGCCTGGGCCGTTGGATTTGCGGCTCGCGTCCCGTGGCTCCCTATCTCGAACAGGAACGCTGGGAGACCGTATGCCGGACCCCGTCACTGGTCTGACGTTCGCGCCGACGAAAGCGCGGCGCCGCGCCCGCGGCACGGCCTGGCAACAGAGCTTCCTCGACGCCGGCCCCATCGACGTTACCGTGTGCATCGCCAACTGGAATTGCCGCACGATGCTGCGCGCCTGCCTCGCATCACTGCACGACGCGCCGCAAGGGGTGCGCCTGGAAACCGTCGTCGTCGATAATGGCTCGACCGACGGCGCCGCCGACATGGTGGCCCGCGAGTATCCCGAAGTGATACTCGTGCGCAATAGCGAGAACCGTGGCTTCGCACGCGCCAACAACCAGGCGGCGGCGCTCGCCAAAGGCCGTTACCTCTTCTTTCTCAACAACGACACCGTCGTGCCGCGGCATACGCTGCATCGCCTCGTCCGCTATTTAGAGGCGCACCCCGAGGTCGGCATGGTCGGCCCCCGCCTGCGCGATGGCGCCGGCCGCATTCAGGTTTCCTATCGCACCTTGCCGACCGTCGCGGCGCTCTTGCACCGCACCTATCTCTTTCGCTGGACGCGCCTGTTCCGCGCCGCCTATCGCCAGTATCGGCGGCACCAGTTCGACCCGACGCGGACCCGGCCCGTCGAGGTGCTGATGGGCGCCGCCGTGCTGCTGCCGCGCGACGCCTTCTTCGAGGCTGGCGGTTGGGACGAGGACTACACCTTCGGCGGCGAGGACATCGAGCTATCGGCCCGCGTCGGCCAGCGGCGTCCGCTCGTCTATCACCCCGAGGTCACGATCACGCATTTCGGCCGGGTCAGCACTCGGTTAAACGTCCGCTACAGCTCGCCCAACGTGGCCATCGGTTTCGCGCGCTATCTCCGTAAGAACGGCGCCTCACGCCCGGCCCTGTGGCTCTACAAGCTCGCCGTGACGCTCGACGCGCCGATCGAATGGCTCGCCAAGGCGGGGCAGGGCATCTACCGCCGCTGGCGCGGCCAGGATGCCCGCGCCGACAAGAGTATGCTCGCCGCCGCCGGCTACTGGCACTTCCTGCGCCGCGGACTGCCCGCCTTCTGGCGCGTCTAATTCCCTGTTTCCCTGCATCACACCCCCGGCCGCGACCGATAATCCTCTCAGAAGCGGCCCTCGCGCCGTCTCCCATCTCATCGTTCGCCAATCCCGGTCTTCTCATGCAGCCATTGCCGCGCGTTCCGGGTTACGAATTGTTCAAGTCGCTCGGCGGCGGCCCTATGACCCGCGTCTTCGCCGCCCGCGAGTGCGCCACCGATACCGATTGCGCCGTCAAGCTCCTTCGCCCCGACTGGCAAGACGACCCGACGGCCATCAAACTCCTGCAGCGCGAAGCCCGCGCCGGCCTGCGCGTCAGCCATCCGCATTTGGTGCAAATCCGCGAGGCCCACGTTACCCGGCCGCCCTATTTTCTCGTCATGGAATTGCTCGGCGGCGAATCGCTGCGAGGCCGCTTGCGCCGCGACTACCGTCTCGACCTGGCCACCGCCCTTTGGGTCACGCGGCAAACCGCGGAAGCGCTCGCCGCCCTGCACCGCGCCGGCTTCGTCCACGGCGACGTGAAGCCCGACAACATCCGCCTCGTGGACGACGGCGCCGCCATCCTCATCGACCTCGGCTTCGCCCACCGCCCCGGCGAAAACGCCGACCTCCTGCGCCAGGGGTACATCCTCGGCACCCTCAATTACCTCGCCCCGGAACTCTGCGCCCCCGAGCCAAGCGAGGACGCCGGCAGCGACCTGTTCGGCCTCGGCGTCACCCTCTTCGAGATGCTCACCGGCGAACTGCCCTACCCGCCCGGCAACCTGGAGCAAACCTTCCGCCGCCACGGCTGCGACCCCCCCGGAGACATCCGCCGCCTGGCGGGGCCGCTGCCGCCGGCCCTCGTCCGCCTGGTGGAGCGATTGCTGGCGCGCAAGCCGACGGAACGGCCGCGCGCCGCTGCGGTAGTACAACAGCTGGTGGCATTGGAGATTGCGACGTTGCAGCGACGGCGCTCGGCGTGAGAGAGCAGGAAATCCATCGGAATCGCCAAGAAGGAGTATTGATCAGACGGGCAATACCCTACATTAAAGGCCTCGACTACTGCTTGCTCGGTGCCACGTCACGAAGGTCGAGGGTTAGATGTTATGATCTTCATCTGGGGCAAAAAGTTCTTTGGCAAGGTACATCAGGTGCGCGGCGTTTGCTCCGTCGCCACGATCTTCTTCCACATTTTTTTCTTCCCTATCTTTCCGTTGCGCACCTACATCGTCCTAGACGAGGTAGCCACTCCTACCAAATCCGAGAATCTTGACGGCTGGTTCTACGGGGTCCAGATCCCGCTGAGTCCGTGGTCGATCATCGTCGGCTACTTTCGGGGGATACTCGGGTTCTTGATCTTCGTTTACGCGACCAGCGCGATCTCACTGCCCATTGAAAAGCCGAACCATTTCGGATTCGGTTCCACGTCGCATCTTATCCTGTGTGGCATCACGCTCGGGCTGATCGGGCTATTTTGGCTGAGCCGGCGGGTCACAAGGGCTAACGAAGCGCATAAGATCGCACTGCTTTCAAGGATCGCCAAAGAGGGGTAAAGGCAACATCCTGCTGTTCCACGGCGAATTACTTCTGTCGGCCGACCTGCCTCATTCCCGTTCACCCCCCTTCCCTCAATCAACACCCTCAACAACGTCCGGTGACACCTCTCCGCGGGGAAAAGCAAGGAGGGAAAAGAAAGAGGACATCGTGGACATCGTGCTTTTCCCTCGTGAATCGCCGCACCCTCTCTGACTCCCCCTCCATGCCCCGATCATTCCTTCTTGGCCTTCTCCGCCTCCTTGAGTTCCATCACGCGAAAGTTTCGGAAGCTCAAATCCGTGGTCGGGTCGTGCCCCTGCAAGCTGATCGGCCCTGCCTCCGCGCGATAGCCATTTCGCGCGTTGTCCTTCGCGGGCCGGTTGTCGGTCCAGTCCGTGACCATAACGCCGTTGACCCAGACGCCGATGTGCCGGCCCTGCGCGACGACCGTCATGCCGAACCATTCGTTGTCTTTCGCCATTTGCTTGCGGGCGGGCTGACGGCGGTAGATGGCGCCGGTGCCGTAGTCGAGGGCCAGGTACTTTTCCTTGCGCGTGCCGAGGAGCTTGTTGGTCTCGGGGTCGAAGTCCTCGATGGTATATTCCTTGGGTTGCTCGCCGAAGCCGTTGTGGATTTGCGCTTCGTAACCCTGCTGATATTCCCCCGGCCGGCAGCGGAAGAAGACGCCGCTGTTGAGGTGCTTGCCGTTGCTGATGCACTCGAGTTGCAGCACGAAGTCGCCGAGCGCCTTCTCGGTTTGCAGGTCGCCGGGGCCGTCCTTGATGTTCAGTACGCCGTCCTGGACGGAGAACTTCGACTTCTTGCCGGGGTGTTCCTTCCAGCCGGTCAAGTCCTTGCCGTTAAAGATCGATTGCAAGCCAAGCGGCTTGAGCTTGATGTTGCGAAAGACGACGCCCTCGCCGGCAAGGGCGATGTGGCCGCCGATCGCTTTCGGCATCGGCTTAGGCGGGTCGCCTACCTTCACCTTGGTGGAGCTAAAGGTATTGCCTCCCTGGCTGGAGCGTTCTTCCTCGATCTTGCCTCCCTTGGCGGTCAAATGGAGTTGTATCCAGTCGTTCCCGAAGGAGCGTAGTTGGATGGTGCTATCATTGCCGGCGGTCTTGCCAGTTTTGTCGCAGTTTATGGATAGCTTGGCCTTGTCGTCGTTCTTGACTTGGTATTCGGCGTGCAACTCGAAATCGCCGAACGCCGTGGTCGTGACGAGCAGCGGATCCTTGCTTCCCGCCTGAGGGGCGATCATGCCGAGCGACACCGTCCACTTAGAATCGTTGAGTGCCTTCCAGCCGAAGGTCGTTTCGCCGTCGAGGAGGAGCAGCCAGCCATCGGCGATCTCCTTGTCCGAGAGTTTGGCGGGGCGGGCCATGTCGGCGGCGTCGGCCGAGCAAACGAGTAGCGTCAAAGCCGCGGCGCAGAGGAGCGGTCGCATAGGTTCGATCTCCAGGAGCGGGGCAGGATGGGGTCAACGCCTCTATACTTGCCGGGATTCGCCGCCGCCGCAAGCGAATGTCGGCCGCTGGGCGAGGGAGTGCGCCGCGGTAAACTAAGCGTATGGATACCCCCTCCCTCGGCCATTTTTATGCCATCGGCGTCGGCCCCGGCGACCCGGAGTTGCTCACGCTCAGGGCGCTGCGTCTCTTGAAACAGGCGCGGGTGATTGCCCACGCTGGCCCCCGGCCACGCGAGGGACGGGCGTTCGCCATCGTTGAATCGCACCTGCGCGACGAGCAGGAAACGCGCGTCGTTTTGACGGAGGCCATGAGCGTCGTCAGCGGGTCGGAGTGGCGGCCGCACTATCGCCCCGCCGTGGACGCCATCGCCGCTGATTGCCGGGCGGGGCGGGACGTGGCCTTCATCACCGAAGGCGATCCCACGGTGTTCAGCACGGCGGCCTATGTCTGGCTACTGCTCAGTGAGTCGCACCCGGAGATACCCATCGAGGTGATACCCGGCGTCACGTCAGTGACAGCGGCGGCGGCGCGCGTCGCCTGGCCGTTGGCACTGCGCGACCAGCCGTTCGCCGTCGTGCCGGCCCATTATCACGCGGAACAACTGCGTGGCCTCATCGCGCAATTCCCCACGGTCTGCTTGCTGAAGCCGAAGGAGGCGTTGCCGAAGCTCGTCGAGGCGTTGGCCGAGTACGGCGCCGAGCGCGAGGCGGTCTATCTCGAAAATGTCGGTACTTCATCGGAATGGATAACGCGAAACCCGGAAGAAGCCGTCGGCCGCGATGCCTATTTCTCGCTCGTTTTGGTACGGACGGCAGACGGCACCAAGCAAACAGGCGGTAAAGTCGCCGTCGTTGGCATCGGCCCCGGCGACGTGCGCTTGTTGACCTATCGCGCCCAGGAAGTCTTGCGCGGCGTCGAGGCCGTCGTCGGCTACGACGCCTATTTGCAGGCACTGGCTCCCCTCGGCCTGCGCGCGGAAATGCGCGGCAGTCCCATTGGAAAAGAAAGCGAACGCGCCCACGAAGCCTTGACGTTGGCCCAACAGGGCAAGCGCGTGGCCCTGGTGTCGTCGGGCGATGCGGGTGTTTACGGCATGGCGAGCCTGCTGCTTGAGACGGCCGCCGACAACCCGCCCATCGAGGTGGACGTCATCCCCGGCGTGACGGCGGCGACGGCGGCGGCGGCGTTGCTCGGGGCACCGCTGGGCCACGACTTCGCTTGCATCAGTCTCAGCGACCTGCTCACTCCCTGGGAGACCATCGAGACGCGCCTCGACGCCGCCGGCCGGGGCGATTTCGTGCTTGCCTTCTACAACCCGATCAGCCAACGCCGCACCTGGCAATTGCCACGGGCGCGTGAAATCCTGCTACGCCATCGCCGTCCCGAAACGCCGGTGGGGCTGGTCGATAGAGCGTATCGCCCCGGCGCTCGCGTCTGGATGACGACGCTGAGCGACCTCACCACCGAAGGCGTCGGCATGGAGACGCTGCTGATCGTCGGCAATAGCCAAACGCGCGTCATCGACGGCCGCATGGTGACGCCGCGCGGCTACACCCCGACTACCGCGCCGGAACGAACTTCCTCATCGGTGCCGGCCGGTCGGCGCATCATGGAGGAGAGTTTCGCCATCATCGACCGCGAACTCGGCGACATCGACCTGCCGCCGTGGGCCTTCGCCGTGGCGCGGCGCATGATCCATGCCAGTGCCGACTTCGACTTCGCCCGCCTGCTGCGTTACAGCGCCGACTTCGAGGAAGCCATCCGCGCGGCCTTTCGCGCGAAGGCGACCATCGTCACGGACGTGGAAATGGTGCGCCAGGGCATCGCGCCTACACTGGCGCGGCTTCCCGGAATGACCGTGGGCTGTCACTTGAATGACCCCGAGGCATCCGCCCTCGCCCAAGCCACCGGAATCACGCGCTCGGCGGCCGGCATTCGCCTTGCGGCCCGGCGCCATGCCAAGCCCCTCCTCGTCGTCGGCAACGCGCCCACGGCGCTGGACGAGGCGCTACGTCTGATCGAGCAAGAAGACTGGCGGCCGACGGCGCTTATCGCCATGCCCGTCGGCTTCGTCGGCGTTGTCGAGGCCAAAGAGCGCTTGCTGACGCAAACGCGCGTGCCGTATCTTACCTGTAGCGGCCGCAAGGGCGGTTCGGGCGTCGCGGCTGCGGCGGTGAACGCATTGGCGGCCGTTTAGCGACGCTTCGAAGAAGCGTTCTAGTATATCGTTTCTGAGAAAGCCGGAAAGTTATGACCACTCAAGACGTCCTCAGCAATCGAGAAATACGCGATCCACAAGGGACCGCGCTCGCTTATTTGGTGCCCCTGGCCGAAAAGGATCGCGATCCACTCGCCAACTTAAGCGCGGAGGTCAAGAGCCTGCGCCAGGAAGCAGACGCCCTACGCGCCGAGTTATCCGGCGCCCACCGCTCGATCGCGGAACTCCACGCGCGAATCGAGGTGCTGTCAAGGGAGCGTTGCGCCCTGGAGGCGGATCGCGACGAGTACCTTCGCGCGCTCTATTTCATGTCTAAAGAAGAGACGAAGTACACGGAGGCCGATTTGCGGGCCAGCCTCGAAACGGCGTTGCCCTTCGTTAAGGTCATCGAACAGCTGCACGTTTCGCCGGAGCGGTAATCATGCCCGAATCCTCCGGGGAATTTAAGATTGCCTGCGGGCGCAAGGAACTCGACCGGCTGAATGCCTGGCGGCAACAGGCGGAGAGCGAAGGTTGGCTCAGCGATTTCACGGCGGCCTTGCGAACGATTCAAGAGAAGCTCGCCGCCGAACCGCTCAACTGGGGCGAAGCCCTCTGTCGACTGCGGATGCTGGATTTAACGGTCTGCATCGGCATTTGCCGTCCGCTGCAAGTCCGTTACGCCGTTGACGCGCATCGAAACATCGTCCACATCAAAACCTTCGGCTTGCTCCCGATACCGCCTTCCCCATAACCCCATGCCCCGACCGCCGCTTCACCTGATTCGCGGCCACACCGTTCCGCCCCGCGTCCCCGGCGGCCGACGCGAGGGCTTCACCACGGGCACCAGCGCCGCGGCGGCGGCCAAGGCGGCCGCGCTCGTCCTTCTCGACCGCGGCTGGCCCGAGACGGTGGAGGTCTCCTTGCCGTCGTCGCGGCTCCTGACCGTTCCCATCGATACATTAGAATATGAACATGACTGCGCCCGTTGCGGCGTCGTCAAGGACGCCGGCGACGATCCCGACGTCACCCACGGCGCCGAAATCTTCGCCAGCGTCCGCCGCGTGTCGGAATCCGGCATCTACATCCTCGGCGGCGTCGGCGTCGGCGTCGTCACGCGCCGGGGCCTCGAAATGCCGGTCGGCAGCCCCGCCATCAATCCGGTGCCGCTGCGCATGATCCGGCAAGCGGTCGCCGAGGTCTTCGCCAGCGAAAGCCCCGATCCCGGCGTCGAGGTCACGATCAGCGTGCCCAACGGCGAGGAGTTGGCGCGGCGCACCTTCAACGGGCGCATTGGCATCGTCGGCGGCATCTCCATCTTGGGCACGACCGGGATCGTCCGCGCCCTGTCCACGGCGGCCTGGCGGGCGTCGGTCGAGCAGGCCATCGACGTGGCGGCGG
>JBBSES010000052.1:0-14099 GCA_038239465.1 Gemmatales bacterium | reverse complement strand
GGGAGGGGAGCCAGAAGGAGGATGTGTCGCTAGCCGCGCAGTTGGTAGTTTGAGCCGACACTCACTCGTCCTCCGCCGGCTCCTCGAAATGACTGAGCAAATGATCCAACGCCATGCGCAGCACGTCGGCGTCGGTGGGCGCGTTGAGGTAACCCTTGGCCCGCTCCAACTTGTGGGCGTCGTTGAGAATGGTCGTGCTGACCATGTCGGGTTCGTCGTTGGGCGCCGGTTTGGGCCGTGCCATAAGCTACCACCCGAGCGCTTTGCGCAGTTCTTCCAGGCCGCCCTGAATGGCCGCCGCCGCCGTGGGATAGACGCCGGCGCCGTCGAGGCGTTTGCCGTTGACGGTTTGACGGATTTCGCAGCCGTACTTTCCTTTCACCGGAATCGGCGTCACTTCGTACTGCGGTTTGTCGTCGAACAGGACGAACGAAGATCGGCCATCGATGCCGGGGCGCAGGCTGCAGCCGCGCTGCGTCAACCATTCGGGAGCGGCGAGGGACACGCGGAACCTCCGTTATTCGGGAAGGGGTTTGCCTCGGGTTTCGGGGGCGAAGGGCAGAGCGATCAGGCCTAGGAGGAAGATGCCGCACATGCTGACGCCGGCATAGCGCATTGGTTCGTGATCGAGACCCACGAAGACGCGACCCGTCAGCAAGCCGAGGGTCAAGGGACCGAGGGCGGCGACGAAACGGCCGACGTTGTAGCAAAACGAAGTGCCCGTGCTGCGCAGGCGCGTCGGGAATAGCTCCGGGAAGTAAATGGCGTAGCCGCCGAACAGCGACAGCTGCCAGAAGCCCATGATCGGCACCATCCAGAAGACGTCGGTGAAGCCGTTGACCCGGCCCAAATACCAGAACACCATCGCCGTACTCAGCATGGCGCCGGTGAAGCAGACGGCGAAGGTCGGCTTACGGCCGACGTAATGGCTGGCATAGCTGAACAGGTAGATGCCGAAGAAGGCGCCGATGTTGAGTACCAGCGAAGTCATGCCCGACCAGAAAGTAAGGCTACTTTCCAGGGCGGGGCCGCTCATTCCCTCGGCTTCAAAGGCGGTGCGCAGTACGGCCCGGTTCAGGTCGATACTGAAGAAGCCGATGCCCCACAGGCCGATGACGCCGGCGCTGGCCATTAAGAGACCGATGAGCGCGTTGTGCCGCCAGCGCGGGTCGCCGAACAATTCGCGGTACGATCCCAGCTGCTGCTTGACCCCTTCGGCCGCTGATGCCGCTTGCCAGCGCTCCGGTTCCTTGAGGCGCCGGCGGACGAACAGCGACAAGATCGCCGGCAGCGTGCCGATGACGAACATCCAGCGCCAGTTGAGACCCGTGAGGGCGATCAGCGCCGCGGAGATGTTGCCGACGGCGGACAGGGCTTGCAATAGCCCGAGCGCGAAGGGCCGGGCGCGATCGGGCATCACTTCGGCCACCAGCGATACGCCGACGGCGAACTCGCCGCCGACGCCCAATCCGGTGAGGAAGCGCCACAAAGAGAAGTCCCAGAAGCCTTGTGAGAAGGCGCTCAGGCCGGTGAAGACGGAGTAGATCAAGATCGTCAAGAGCATCGTTTTGACGCGGCCGATGCGGTCGCCCAGCACGCCGAAGGCCAGGCCGCCCGTCGCCCAGCCGATCAAAAAGATGGAAGTGCTATAGCCGGCATACTCGGCGACGACGGCCTTGTGTTGCGCCTCTGTCATTCCAGTGGCGGGCAGCAATTCGCGCATGGCCGGCACGCGCGCCAGATTGAACAGCTGCTGATCCATCGTGTCGAACAGCCAGCCGAGGGCGGCGACGACGAACACGAACCAGTGATACCGCGTCAGCAAGCGATACCAGGGAGTGCCGTCGGCCGCGACGGCTTCCTTGGCGGGGGTTTCGAAGGTGTGCATGGAACCTCGGCACGACGGAACGTCACGATGGCAGGAGACTCTGCTACCTATACCGTTTCCCGCTTTCGGATGCCAGCATTTACGCCGCCGGCGCGCATTCTGTATGATAGGGGTTTGGCGAATTTCCGCCTTTCTCGACGGCGAAGGACCGTGCATGACCGCCGCCAGCCATTCGCGCATCGGCTTCCTGGGAGCGGGCAAGATGGCCACGGCGCTGGCGCGCGGCTGGATCGCCGCCGGTTTGGTCGCGGCGGAGAACGTCTCCGCCAGCGATCCCTTTCCCGGCCCGCGCGCGGCCTTCGCCGCTGAGAGCGGGGCCAAGGTCCTCGAGAGCAACCGCGAGGTGGTCGCCGCCAGCGACGTGCTGGTATTGGCGGTCAAGCCGCAGTCGATGGCCGCGTTGTTGGCTGAGATCGGCCCCGTATTATCGGGACGCGAGTTGTTGATATCCATTGCCGCCGGCCTGACGCTCGCCCAGCTGAACGATGGCCTCGGGCGCGGCCGTCGCCTGGTGCGCGTCATGCCCAACACTCCTTGCCTGGTCGGCGCCAGCGCCTCGGGATATTGCCCAGGCGAAGGGGCCACATCCGAGGATGTCGCCTTCGTGGATAAGTTGCTCAACGCCGTCGGCCGTGCCTTTCGCCTGCCGGAAGGTTTGCTCGACGCCGTCACCGGGTTGAGCGGCAGCGGCCCGGCGTTCGTGTACGTTATCATCGAAGCGCTCAGCGATGGCGGCGTGCGCATGGGACTGCCGCGCGAAGTGGCGACGGCGTTGGCGGCGCAAACGGTCTTCGGTGCCGCCAAAATGGTTCTGGAAACCGGGCAACATCCGGGGGTTCTCAAGGATATGGTCGCCAGCCCCGGCGGCACGACGATCGCCGGCCTGCAAACGCTTGAACGCGGCGGCCTGCGCGCGGCGCTGATCGACGCCGTCGAGTCGGCGACGCGGCGGTCGATGGAGTTGGGGCGGAGTTAGCAAGGGCCATCGGGGGGCGTCAGCCCTCCGTGGTTTCGCATAGCGAGACCCACGGGCGGCCTGGCACCCCCGCTCGCCAGTCCTCGCATCCCATTTAAGCGACGCGGCGGTGACTCACGATGACAGCCTAGGCCGAGAGTGAACGGGTCCTCATCTTCGACTTCGGCTCGCAGTACGCCCAGCTGATCGCCCGGCGCGTCCGCGAGCAGAATGTCTTCTGCCAGATCGTGCGCCACGATCTGTCGGCGGCGCGCGTCGCCGAACTGAAGCCGCGCGGCCTGATCTTTTCCGGCGGCCCGGCGAGCGTCTACGCGCCCGGCGCCCCGCGGTGCGACCCAGCGATACTGGATCTCGGCGTGCCGGTGCTGGGCATTTGCTATGGAATGCAGCTGGCCTGTCACTACCTGGGCGGCGAGGTCAAGCCATCGGCGAGTCGTGAGTTTGGCCGGGCGCACTGCCGCATCGGTGAAGCCAATGGCCTCTTCAGCGGTGTCCCCGGCGATACCGTCGTCTGGATGAGCCACGGCGACCAGGTGGCGACCGTCCACGGCGATTTCATTCCCCTAGCCGCGACCGACACTTGCCCCGTGGCCGCCGTCCGCCACCGGGATCGGCCCGTGTACGGCTTGCAGTTTCATCCCGAAGTGAGCCACACGCCGCACGGCGGCCGCATCCTGCGCAACTTCCTCCACGACGTTTGCCAGTGCCAGGGCCTGTGGCGCATGGAGTCGTTCATCGAGCAGACGGTGGCCGACATCCGGGCGCGGGTCGGCAGCCATCGCGTCATCTGCGGGCTGTCGGGCGGCGTCGATTCGTCGGTGACGGCGGCGCTTCTGGTGAAGGCCATCGGCACGCAGGTGGCCTGCATCTTCGTGGACAACGGTTTATTGCGCCTGGACGAGTCGGATCACGTGCGTCGCACCTTCCGCGACCACTTCGGCGCCGACCTGCACGTCGTTGACGCGGGCGAGCGCTTCCTGCGGACGCTGGCCGGCATCAGCGATCCGCAAGAAAAACGGCGACGCATCGGCCATGCCTTCATCGATGTCTTCAAGGACGAAGCCCTGCACATCGAGAACGCCCGCTTCCTGGCCCAAGGCACGCTCTATCCCGACGTCATCGAAAGCGGCGCTTCCACCGACGGGCCGGCGGCGACCATCAAGACGCACCACAACGTCGGCGGCTTGCCCAAGGAACTCGGCTTCGAACTGATCGAACCTCTCAAAGACCTCTTCAAGGACGAGGTGCGCCATCTTGGCCTGGAACTTGGGCTGCCCGAAGCGACGGTCTGGCGGCATCCGTTTCCCGGTCCCGGCCTGGCGGTGCGCTGCCTTGGCGAAGTGACCTGGCCGCGGCTGGAAACGCTGCGCCAGGCCGACGCCATCGTGCTAGACGAATTGGAACAAGCCGGCTGGTATCGGCAAACGGCGCAGGCGTTCGCCGTGCTGCTGCCGGTGCAAAGCGTGGGAGTCATGGGCGATGGCCGTACTTACGAGAATGTCGTCGCCGTGCGCTGCGTGCAGACGGACGACTTCATGACGGCCGACTGGTCGCACTTGCCTTATGAGCTATTGGCGAAGATATCGACGCGCATCATCAACTGCGTGTCCGGCGTCAACCGGGTGGTGTACGATATCAGCAGCAAGCCGCCGGCGACCATCGAGTGGGAGTGAGCGAATGGCTTCGCCCGAGAACAACTTGCTCGTTCGGCTGCACAAGTGGGCCAGGCGTCAGGATGAGAATTTTTTGACCGAGACGTTTGCCCATTTACTGCTTCATCTGCTCTGGGAGGAACCAGAGGCTGCCGTTAATCTTTTGCAGGTCGTGACGGCCGGCTTTCTCGTCATACCCGTCCGAGAGTCGCGCGCCGTCGAAGTGCGAACGCAGCACGCCTGACTTAAGAATCCGCACGGAGGACCGATTGGCGTTAGTGGAAGTAAAGATCGAGGCGGAAGTACGTCTCCGTCAAATCGTCCGCTATCGTCAACTCCTGGCTGATAGCGGCGTAGCCAACACCGCCTTGATTCTGTTGACACGCTACCCTGTGATATTTGGAAACGCGGAAGCGAAACCCGATGGAACCGTTCGTTGGTTTCACGTGGCCGAGAGCCTCAGAAGCGAAAAGGGGGCGCACCAATTCCGATCCGTCAGCAATTATCTGTCCGAGCAATTCCTGGCGTTCTTGGAGGTGAGAGGCATGGTCATGGCGCAAGTCACCTGGGATCTGGCGAGCGGCGTCCGTGCCTTGCGGACCCTCAGCGACATGCTCTACGAAGTGGCTGTGGCTTGCGGTGTTCAGGCGCAGCAGGCGGGCGGCCGAGATTATCACGGCGTCAATCTCAACAATCGGGATTATCGGGTCGGGCTGTACTTCGACCGGCCGCACTTCGTCGTCTTTGAAACCAACTACCGCCCGGTCGATGATGCCGTCGCGGCCCGCCTCGGCATTGCCGGAGTTTACGAGCGTAAAGCCACGGTCGGCCGGCACCACGCCTGGCGGCGCGAACTCAATTTGGAAGCCGAAGATGTCCACTTTTTCGCGCGTTCTCCAGCGCGACAAATTCAGCTTCTAGAGAAATTCGTGCGCGAATCCTTGGACTTGGTGCGCCAGATCGAGATCGCAGCGCCGCTACCGGCCGTGGAAGACACCGACTTGTCGGAAGAATGAACGGACCCGGAACGAACCGTTTTGCCGCCTAAACCCTTTTTCACGGGAGACCGACCATGACTCGCGCCTCGAAAATGGTTTCGCTCGTCGTTTTACTTGCCTGGACCACGCTCGCCCTCGCCGAACGCCCGCCCCAGACCAAGAAGGACGCCACCGATGTCGTCTCCGGCACCGTCGTCAAAATCACGCCGACCGAGAAGAAATTCGGCGACGATGGCGTCGTGACTTCCTACATCGCCGAAGTGAAGCTGGACAAGGTGGACAAGGGCGATCTGAAGGCCGGCGGCACCATCGATATCCACTGGTTTCACGTCACCAAGCGGCCGACCAAGGCGTTCCCCGGCGCATACGGACACAAGTACGACCTCAAGCCCAAGGAGGCGATCCGCGCCTATCTCATCAAGGGCAGCGGCAACGACGCGCGCTACGAAGTGATATATAACTCCGATGGTGTCGAGAAACTGGAGAAGGCGGACAAGTAAGGCAGAAAGGCGCGTCGTGATACGCTTCACCAAGATGCACGGCATCGGCAACGACTACGTTTACGTCGATTGCATCACGAACCCCCTGCCGGCCGATCCGCCGGCCTTAAGCCGCGTCATTAGCGACCGGCATTTCGGCGTCGGCTCGGACGGGCTGATCCTCATCTGCCCGTCCGAGCGGGCCGACGCGCGCATGCGCATGTTCAACGCCGATGGCAGCGGGTCCGAAATGTGCGGCAACGGCATCCGCTGCGTCGCCAAATACGTCTACGATCACGGCCTTGCGCGTAAGCCGACCGTGGCCATCGAAACGGGGCGCGGCGTCCTCAGCCTGCGCCTCGACGTGAGCGCTGGCCGCGTCGATCAAGTCGAGGTGGACATGGGCGAGCCGATTCTCGAAGCGGCACGCATCCCGACTGCGTTGCCCGGCGAATACGTGGTCGATTATCCCTTGCCGCGCCTCGGCGAGGACGCGAAACCTGCCTGGTTGGACGACTGCGGCCTCGATCCGCGCATGACCTGCGTGTCGATGGGCAACCCGCACGTCGTCCTCTATTGCCGCGACGTGGCCAAAGTGCCATTGGAACAGGTCGGCCCGTTGTTGGAAAATCACGCGGCCTTTCCTCGGCGCATCAACGTGCATTTCGTCGAGGTACGGCAACCGGGCGAAGTGGTCATGCGCACCTGGGAACGCGGCAGCGGCGTCACGCTCGCCTGCGGCACGGGGGCTTGCGCCGTGGCCGTCGCGGGCGTTCTTACGAATCGCACGTCGCGCCAACTCTTGGCCCATCTTCCCGGCGGCGATTTGAAGCTCGAATGGTCGGCATCCGACAACCGCGTGCGCATGACCGGGCCGGCCGTCGAGGTGTTCGACGGCGAATGGCGGGATTGACGCGCCCCCGGTTGCCCTTGCATCGGCATCAGTCGCTCGCTATGGTCCCGCCCTCAACGTTTATCGAAGGAAATACCCGTGACCGCGGATCGCGCTGAGCCGGCCATGACCGCCTGGGTCCGGGGCGCCCTGGTCGGCATCGCCTTGAGCCTGACCGCGGTGTTCACCGTGGCCGTCTGCCTCAATCCGTATCAGCCCGACGGCACGGCGCTGCGCATGGAAACGCATCGGCAAATGAATCTGCCGGAGTGCGGCTTCAAGAAATTTACCGGGCTACCTTGCCCGGCGTGCGGCATGACGACGAGCTTCGCCCTGCTGGTCCGCGGAGACGTGTGGAATTCGCTGCGAGCCAACGCGGTGGGAACGATGCTCGCCGTCATCGGGCTAGCGACGATTCCCTGGAGTCTGGCGAGCGTCGTCTGCGGCCGGCCGTTGTTCATCCGCTCGATGGAGCGAACCATGCTGTTGATCGTGGGCGGCTTCGTCACGCTCATGATGCTGCGTTGGGTGATCGTCCTGTTGCTCAGTTGGCGAAGTGGAACTTACTGAATACCGTTCGTGAGCGGCGACGGCCGCGCGGACGCCTCACGGAGGAGATCGCATGGCTGCTCCCGCGCGGCGCTGGTGCCTGGCCGGCCTGACCCTGTTGACGGTGTTGGTGACCGCCGGCTGCAATCCGCTCACCATGCCCTTCTTCCTGCTCTGGGGGTTGGATCCCAAGGTCGAACCGGAATGCAAGTTGGGCGTCGGCAAGAAAAAGGAATCCCGGGTCGTCGTCCTGAGCTATTGTGCCCTGGAAACGCGCCGGGAATTGCTGGGCGCCGACCGCGAGTTGACCTCGCTCTTATGCACGAAATTGGGCGAGACCGCGAAGAAGAACAAGGACAATTTCACCGTCGTGTCGCCGAGCAAGGTGCAGCGCTTCAAGGACGAGCATCCGAATTGGAAATCGTTGGAAGTCGAGAAGATCGGCAAGTACTTCGACGCCGACTATATCATCGACCTGGAAATCGGCGCGCTGTCGCTATACTTGCCCAACAGCAACAACCAGTTCCTGAGCGGCCAAGCGGAAATCACGGTGTCGGTCGTCGATTTGAGCAAAGAGGGCGAAGAGCCGATCTTCCACCGCGAATATACCTGCGAGTATCCGAAGTCGCGCGGGCCGCAGCCGGTGGCCGACACGTCGCCGGGACAGTTCCGCCTGCAGTTCCTGAGCCGCGTCGCCACCGACCTCTCCTGGTACTTCACGGGTCACACCGTCGAAGACCACTTCCCGTGCGATTGACGGGCCAAACGAAGCGAGGTCGGGAAGCGCGCGGGGTCGGGGGGCCGAGTTCCCCGCGCGCTTCGTTGGGGCGGGGATTTCGCGTGAGGGGAGGAGCGTTGGATGGCCGATCCGCTCGTGATTCGCTGCCGCGAGAATGGTCCGCTGGTGGTCGAAGGGGACGTGCGGTTAATCGACCACGAAGGGAACCCGTTCGTCCCGCCGGCCGGCAAGGCCAAGGTCGCGCTGTGCCGTTGCGGCGCGTCGGCGACGAAGCCGTTCTGCGACGGTTCGCACAAGGGTATCGGCTTTCGGGCGGCAGAACTGGCGCCGACGGAAGGACCGAAGTAGGAGCAACGGAGGCATGTCCCGCAATCGCTTCGACCAGGCCAGTCGCTATGGCGCCAAGCTCGATCCGCCGGGCCTTCTTCGCTGGCTGTGGACGGACGACCGCGTCGTGTTCCTGCGCTGGCTCGACGCGCATACCCTGCCGTTTCCCGGCGATCCCGAACGCATTTGCGATACCGTCGCGTGCGTGGGCGAGGGCGACGATGCCGATCCGTGGGCCATCCCCATCGAATTCAGCCTGGAACCAGACGGAGCGATGTTTGGCCGGCTGCTGGTCTACCTGGGCCAACTCTGGCTCGAGTTGCGGCCCCATGGCCGCGGCGCGCGATACCATGTCGGGGCCGTCGTGGTGAACCTCACGGGGCAAGGGCGCGCGTCGCGCGATCTGCGTTTGGGAGGGACGGGAGTTCACACCTGCCTCGAAGTGATCGAGATTAATCCGTCCACGCACCGCGCCGACACCACGCTGGAAGCCATCGCGTCGGGGACATTGCCGCGTTGCGTTTTACCGTGGATACCGTTGATGCAAGGCGGCGACGAGGTTGCTATTCTAGATCGATGGAAAGATATCGCGTCGCGGGAAACGGACGCGGCGCGGCGATCCGACTTTGGTGGCTTGGCGCTCGTCTTCGCGGAAGCGGCCGGCCGGTTGCCGACGTGGAAACAGAGTCTCAAGGGGTGGAACATGCGCGATTCACAACGAGTTCTCGAATGGATCGAGCAGGGACGGGCCGAGGGCATCACGGAAGGCAAGATCGAAGGCAAGATCGAAGGCGAGCGGGAAGGCAAAATGAAAGGCAAGGTGGAAGGCGAAAGAGACGCTCTCTTGCGTTTGCTGCGCAAGAAGTTTTCGCCGACGCTGCCTGCCGACCTGGCGGCGACGATCACGGCCTGTGCCGATGGGCCGCGCCTAGAGCGCTGGTTCGACAGCGCTATTGACGCCGACACTCTGGAAGCCTTCCGTCATGCCATGACTTCGTGAGCCGACGCTCAAACGTCGCCGAGGCGGCCGCGCAAGCCGCGGCCGCTGACCGCTTTCGTGCCGTCGGCGGAGCCGGCGGTTGGCTTGGGCCGTACCGCAGTGGTTTCGCCGCGACCCGTGCGCCGAGCCGACATCTCTTCCGCCAATTTATTCACGGCTCCCAGCGCCGCCCGAGCGCCCCCTTCACGTTGCAGGCGTTCCACTTCTACCCGTATCTCCTCGCGCATGCGGTCGAGTTGCGCCCGTTCGCGCGATATGGTCGCCCGTTCGCGCGACATTTCCACCTCGGCTTCTCGGGCTGCCCCTTCCAGGTCGGATTGCCGGGACTGAAGATACTCCAGCTGCTCGTCCAGTTCGACGCGGTCGGCTTCCAGCTGGCGGCGAAACTCGTTCAGGTCGGTCTCGTAAGTCGTGAAGTCGATCGCGTCGGGTTGCGCTACGGCCGCCGGTCGAGGCATGGCTTGCAACGCTTCGACCTGACGGTCGCGCTCGGCCAAGAGTTTGCTCAGTTCACTCACCTGACTGCGCAGCGCCGCCAGTTCCTCGGTGTGCAACGACTTCGCGGGGATGGTGGCTTCGGCGCGTAGCTCCTCAACAGCCCTTGTCTGATCGTGCAGCCGTTGCGTGAGGACGTCGATCTCGACGCGCAGTTGCTGCTTGTGCTGGTCAAAGGCGGCGGTTTCCTGGATCTGCTCCTCGGCCGCCTTGGCGATCTCCCGGTTGCGCGCGATGAGCAGCTTGCGCAGGTGTTCCGTTTCCTGGCGCAGCGCCTGGACGTCCTCCTGCCCTCGGTCGGAAGGCTTCGGCCGCTGCTCGAATTCGGCGTTGCGCCGTTCGAGATCGGCAACCCCCTGTTGCAGCGCTTGCTCGCGGCCGGCGATGGCCTCGATTTCGCCGGCTAGCGCCTGTTCCAGGGCCGCTTTTTCCGCCAGCCAGGCCGCGTGCTCCGCGCGGAACTGCCGCAACTTTTCGTCGGCCTCTTCCACCAGGCGGGCCAGGTGCCTTTCGCGCTCCTGCTGGCGAAGGCGCGTGAGGTGCAAGTGCCGCGTCAGATGCAACTGCTCGCGCTGACGCAGGGCGAGGCGGCGGACCTCCTCGGGTTGGGGAAGTTCGCCTCGCCAGGAAGCGTCAGCGGGCGAGATCGTATCGGGACTGCTCATGCGGATGGTCTCGGCGGGGGATGGCCGTTGTTCGCCGCCCGGCCCAGTCCTTGACCCCGGCGAAATGAAGTTGGACCCTATCAGTTTAGCCCGCGTTCGCCGAGGTTGCAATCGGCGCCGAATGCTTTGGCTTTGGCCGTTGCATAGGGTATGCTAATAGTAGGAGAGGGGTGATCGAGCCGAGGTTCGATGCCCCGCCGTGGCTGTCGTGTCCGGGAGCGATCCGTGAGTCCCGTCAAGTGCTCCCTCTTGCTCGTCGATGATGAGCCTTACATTCTGAACACGCTCGCCGCCCTGTCGCGCCGCGACTTCGAGGTCTTGACCGCCTCGTCCGCCGAGGCGGCCGTCGAGGTCTTCAAGGGCCGCGATATCGATATCCTTCTTACCGACCAGAAGATGCCGGGAATGACCGGCGTCCAGCTGCTCGAATGGGTGCGCGAGCATTCGCCGCGGACCATGCGCCTTGTGATGACCGGATTGGCCCGCCTCGAAGACGCGGTCGATGCCATCAACTGCGGGCAAGTCCACCGCTACATTTTCAAGCCCTGGCGCGCGCCCGAGTTGCTGGATGTGCTGCGCGCCGCCGGCCGCACCTATTTGCTCGAGCGCAGTCACGAACAATTGCTCGATGAACTGCGCAGCCTCAACCTCGGATTGGAGGAGCGCGTTCACCAGCGGACGCGCGAACTGGAAGAGGCCAACCGGCAGCTGCAGCAAAAGAACTCGATGCTCGAACGGCTGGCCCTGACCGACCCACTAACCGGCATTCCCAATCGCCGGGCGATGGACCGCCTCGTCCGCTCGGAACAGAAACGGCGAGCGCGTCACCCCGGTCCCCTGGCCGTCGGGGTCATCGACGCCGATCACTTCAAGGAGATCAACAGCCGCTACCTGCTCCCCGGCGGCGATCAAGTCCTGGTATCCTTGGCGCAAATCCTGGCCGACTCGGCGCGCTCGATCGATACGGTGGGCCGCATCGGCGGCGAGGAGTTCATGGTCGTCGCGCCAGAGACGTCGTTGGAGGGGGCCGTCATTCTCGCGGAGCGCCTTCGCGGCGCGGTGGAACGGCACACGTTCACCTATCAGGGGGAACCGATCCGCGTGACGGTGAGCCTCGGATTCTCGGTCGCCGACGCGCACGATCTGGGGACTTACGAACAGATGAAGCACGTCGCGGCGGAAGGGATGGCCGAGGCGAAAGCGACGGGACGCAACCGCAGCGTCGTCCGCAAGCTGCCGTCCTCGGCCGACGGCACGCCGGCATAACCCGTCTTGTTTACGTTTCGCGTCCCCCACGCTCTCCTATCGGGTCGAATCGCCCGTCGAGAGCGACCGCGCGCGATACTTATCCCAATCGACCGGGCCAGGCAGCGCGACCTCCGATGGCACCAGCAGGTTATGCCGCCGCGCCAGTTCCACTACCATGCGCGGATAGCCCGGCCAGGTTCCCTCGGCGCGGCTGAGGCTCTGGCGTTCGTCCTCGCTGAGCGCCGGCAGCAGGCGTTTGTCGAGAAACTGCTGCACGGCGGTAGGAAAATCCTTGGGCCGCGACGGCATCAACCGGGCCGGCAAATCGAGGTGGACGCGGTCGCCCGGAAACTTGGCAGCGGCCTCGCGCAAGGCGACGCCGAACTCGGGCCATTTGCCCTCCACGTCCCGGAAACGGTCCTTGAACAACTCCCGGTGTTTCTTGTTCCACTTCATGTCATCGACGCGCGTCGGCCCGATCGGTCCGAGTAGTGACAGCGGATGGTTGTCGGCCAACTCGATCAGGACGCGGCCGTAGCGCGGCCATTTGCCCTCGGCTTCCTTCAGACGCTTTTCTTCCTCTTTACTGAGGAGTGGCTTCAAGGCGCGTTCCACGAAACGGCGGGCGTCGGGCGTGAGGGTATCCTCGCTCACAAGCATGAATCCCTTCGGCCCTCCGTCGCTGAAACGCTCGGCCACGGCGGCGTCGGCGCGTTGTTCCCCGTCTTCCTGGAGGAGCTTTTGCGTCAGCGCCGGCCGTTCGCCCTCTTTGGCCACCTTGATCTGTTCCTGCTGGGCTCGGGGCAAGCGCCGCACCAGATCGCGCGTGCGCAAATCCCGGATGCGTTGCAACCGGGCCTTGCGGTCGGCGATCTGTTCGACGCTGGCCCGGTCTTCCTCGGAGAGTTGCTCCAGCCAAGCGTGATAGCGCTCCATCGCGCGGTTGAGCCGTCCCCTCATGCCGATGCTCTCCTCGGCAAGGTCGCGGTCTAGTTTGCGCAAACGCTCCTGGCTCTCGGGCGGGAGTTTGCGAAAGGCCGCCAGGTTGCGCTTGAGGCGCGCCTCGCGCGGCGGATCCTGGCGAATTTTTTCCAGCTGCAGACGCATATCCTCGGCGGGAGGGGTGGCTACGTCGGCGATGGCCGCCAGGGGAAGTAAAAGGGCCGGCAATATCGTCGCCATCCAACCGCGATAGGTCCGTGACATCGGCCGTGCTCCTGAAGCCTAGAGGCCGGAATGGTCGTCGCCGAACAGTTCGGGACGGTCGAGTTCGTGCAAGAACGTGATATCGCCGGCGCGCTGGTAGGGCCGCAAGCGCTCGATGACTTGCAGATCGCGCGCGAGCAGCGGATCCACGTCCGGCGCCGTCGGGACCAACTTGGGGGACACGGGCACGCTGGCGTAACCGACCATGCCGGCCAGGACCAGTGCCGCCGCCCAGCCGAAGCCCAGCACCCACGGCCGCCCCCGGCGCGGATCGCGCGCCGGGGGAATTTGCAGCATCGAGGCGCGGGTCATGGTGCGCTCCGTGAAACTCGCCGACGGCGCCGGCCGAGGCAAATAGTCGAGCAGGTCGTAGGACCGCTTCAGCGCCTCGGCTTCCGCCCGCACGCGCGGATCGCGGTTGAGGCGCGCCTCGATATCGCGCGCTGGAGGACCGCGCAACTCACCGTCCAGGTAAGCGACCAGGTCGGCCCGTTCGTCGTCGCTCAGCGGTTGATGTTCCGCCATAATAATGATTCCGTCGTCGAGCGGCACAATCGCCGCGGTTCATTCTTCCATCGCTTCGCCGGGCACGGGTTCGCCGTCCATGTAGATATACGCTTGCAGGGCCGCGCGCAGGTTGGTCCGTGCCCGGCTCAGGAGCGATTTCACGGCCTGAGTTGTCAAGTCCATGACCTCGGCGATTTCCTGATAGTTCATGTCCTCGAACTTGTTCAGGACGACCGCCACCCGCTGCCGTTCGTTCAGGTCCGCCAGGGCGGTTTGCACCACGGCGGCCAACTCTTGCTGGTGAACGCGCTGCGACGGCGCGCCGCTCTTGTCGCGCGCCAGCTGCTCGGCCGGGCGTGGCCCCAGTGGCCCGGAGTCGCGGACGTCCAGTGGCACGACTGGCTTGCGCTGGCGGCTGCGTAGCAAGTTCAGGGCCAGGTTGTTGGCGATGGTGAACAGCCAGGTGGAGAACTTCGAG
>JBBSES010000051.1:0-14172 GCA_038239465.1 Gemmatales bacterium | reverse complement strand
GCTGGCCGACGTGGACGTGCTGGCCCTCGAATTCAACCACGACGTCACGCTGGAGCAATCGAGCGGCCGGTCGTATCACCTGATTCGCCGTGTGCTGGGCGAGCGGGGCCATCTGTCCAACGACCAGGCGGCGGCCCTGGTCGAGGAGACGCAGCGCCGCTCGACGCCGGGACGTTTGCGGCATCTAGTGCAGCTGCACCTCAGCCGCGATTGCAACCGGCCGCGCCGCGCCCCCGTGGCCGCGCGCGGCGTTCGCGGCGAGGCATCCGTCGAAATCCACACGGCGGGCCAGGTCGAACCGGGCGCCCCGCTGATCGCCTGCCCCACCCCCGACCGGCCGGGCGACCCGCGGCCGCGCGGACGACGGCCGCTTCGGACATCCAGTTCCGTTCAACCCTGGCTGCCGGGTTTGGAACCGTGATCGCCATCCCCTTTCCATTCGCCGCGCAGACGATAGTCCTCGTCGTGGAAGCGCAGCGTCTTCGCATCCATACCGCCGACAATGAGCGCGGGACGGCCTTCCTTCAAGAACGCGAACTCGGGCCGAGCGAGCAACACGGCTGTCTCGGGCCGCGCCAGGAATTCCGCCAAGGATCGGCGCGTCGTCCGCAGCATGAGGAAATCGTCGGCCACGCGGAAGGCATCGGCGAGCGAGACGGCGCCCGGCCGCCGTGGATGACTTGCCACCAAAGGCACTCCCGGCGATTCCAAGGCAAGGCACGCGGCCGCCATCGTCTCGGCATCGAGAAGTTTCAAGTCGTGGCACAAGTAACGCAGCCGTTGCTCGGCCACCGACCGGCTAAACGCCTCGTAGGTCAGGAGGAGCGTTGGATCGTCCGCGAGGGGCCGATCCAGAAACAGGGCCATGCCGAGTTCCCGCGCTTCCGTCGGTCGGGCTAAATCATGGAGACTCTCATTCAGTAGTTCGCGGGCGATCGCGCTCAAGCGCGGCAAAAGAGGATCGCCGTCGAAGAGTTTGCGGCGCCGTTTCGACGGGTCCGTAATCTGCTCCTCGGGCACGCGCGGGAACTCCGGCGGCAGCACGCGCCGATTCTCGCCCGTCGAGGTCGGCAGGTCCGGCACGGGTAGGCCTTCGATCAGGCATCGCATGAGGACGCTTTGCCGCAGCGCCCGGCGGCGCAGGCGCGAGTCTGTGCTATCGCGGAACAAGTCGGGACGCCGTTCCGCTATTTCCAGGTAAGCGCGCAAGACTTCGTCGAGCAGCAGGGCATCGGGATAATTGGCGCCGCGATGGTGGAACGTGACGAGGTCGTACGCGGTCAGATGGCGGGCGATTTGTCGCAGCAGTCCCGCCAATACGTCAGCGTGCGTGTCGGTCGTCCAGCAGCCTCGCTCTTCCCATGCGCGCAGGAACGCCAGGGTCTTGGCCACGAAATCGGTATAGGGCGACAGGGCCACGTCATCGAACAGGGTCCGCACCAGAGCGGCGAGACGGGCGCCGGTTTCGCCGAGCGCTTGCCAGCGGGCGGCGAAACGATCCGCGAGGTCGCCGATGTCGCAAGGGAGAGCCGCGCGCAGGATGGTTTCCAGCAGCCGGGCGCGCGACGGCCATGGATGGCCGGCGATCAACGCCCCATCCACGACGGCCGCGGGAGAGCGCATCGGTGCCGCGCGGTCCTCGGCAACGTGAGGAAAATACCCCAGCTGACCCAGGCTGAATGCGGGCAACGGCGCTTCCACCGAGGTGAGCGGCAAGCGGCTCAGGCCATATACCGCGTGGGCGATGGCCTGTCCCAACGCTTCTTCCAACGTCCGGTCATCGCTGAAAAGCTCGAGCGGCAGAGTGGCGACGATCTCGCGCAGCCACTTGCGGACCTCGCGGCTGAGGTACACGTTGTCGCCCGCGTGATACCCTTCCCAGGCATACGAGTAAATGGCGCGAACGACGTGTATCTCTTGGCGAACGTCGTCGAGCTTGACGGAAAGCAGCGGCTCGTCGGCGTCGGGCAAAAAGAGGCTCCACGCCTCGAAGCGACGGCGTTCGCGCGATTGCGCGGTATCGAGAAGTTGGCCGCGAAACAGTTCCCAGGCGATGTCCTCGATAGTCGATGGCCGCCATTCGAGATCGAGGTTGGCCAGGAAGAAACGCTCCGGCCGCAGGGCAGCGGTGATCGCGCGTCGAATGTCGTCCGGGGAAATGGCCATCAGCGGCACTCGCTTCCGGGCGGCGCGGCAAGCGGGGCAAGCGGTGCCGCGTGTGCCGGCCGTGAACGACCTGCCGATGGTGATTGCCGTGCCATGTCGTCGGGTCGCGCCGGCGCCACGGACGATGAATAGGGCATGAGATTGCCGTGCGGGTTCGCTTCGGAATAGGAGGGACGCCGAATCATGACGAGAATGGCCTTACTCGTAACGGCCGCGATACTGGCCGCCGCTTCGCCGGGCTTCGGCCAGGATCCGCCCAAGGATGCCAAGGCACCGGCGGAACTGGCGCCGCTCCCCAAAGAACTCGGCCCGGCCGACCCGGCGCCATCGACCACGGACGCCGCCGCCACCCAGACTCCGGGTGATGCCCCCCTGCCGTGCGCCACGGAAGCGGCCCCGACCGGCCGAGGCGGCTATTGGGACCGGGCCGGATATGCCGCCGGCCGCGTCGCCCGCTGGGTACTGTTCCGGCCGCCCGGCATGCGTTGCTGCTGCCGCAAGGGCGAATCGTCCTGCGTCAACGTGCCGTTGTACACGTTCTTCACCTGCACCTGCTACCCGCGGCAACACCTCGATACTCCCCCCTACCTCGGCATGGGAATGCCGCCGGCCGATCATTGCTGCCCGTGAGGGGCGAGCTTGCCAGTTCCCCCCGGCCCTCCGGTTCACGGATCGCGTCCCGTGGCCCGGAGGGTTTTGTCTTTCACTCGGTCAATTCCCGGCCGCTTCCTCGACATGCACCGCGGTATCCTTCCGCTCCTCGCCTCCGTTGGGCATTTCCTCCTGGCGCGGCACGATCGCCCCGGCCCAAATCGCCATCCAGCGGCTGACCGCCATCACCAGCAGCAAACTGACGCAGACGACGACGAACAGCGTGAGGACGATGTTCAGCGTCCCCTTGATGACGTGGCCGTCGGCGATCATGGCGGGGAAGCGCGTGCCAATCATCTCGGCGGCGGCGGTTAACGTCGTCGCCGTGACGAACGCCATCGGCACCAGCGTGATCGGAGCGTAGCGACCCCGACCCGTGTTTACCAGCAACGTCGTCACCAATGTCAGGGCGATGACGGCGAGCAATTGATTGGCGATGCCGAACATGGGCCAGATGGTGTCGATGGAGCCGGTCGCCACCAGGCCGCCCCAGCCGGCCGTTACGGCCAGGGTCGCCAGCACGGCGCCGGGTATCCAGTCGGGTTGGCCCCATTTCGGATGGATGCCACCCATCGCTTCCTGTAAGAGGAAGCGAGCGATGCGCGTGCCGGTGTCGATGGTCGTCAGGATGAACAGGGCCTCGAACATGATGGCGAAGTGGAACCAGTATTTGATGATGCCGTCCACGGGCAGATCGGCCGCGCGCCCCCCGAGCCAGCCGAAGCTATCGACGATGGTGTGCGTCGCGTCCTTGAGGACGAAGGCCATGCTGACGGCAAGGGTGACGGCCCCTCCGGTGCGGCCACGCAGCGCCTCGCCGCCGACCATACGCTCCACTTCGCCCAACTCGGGCTGCCGCTCGACTTGCAGATGGCTCAAATCGGCGTTGCCCAATTCCTGATAGAGCTTGTCGAGCTTGGCTTGAAATTTTGGCACCTGGCGCTGATCGACGTTGATATCGTAGTAGAGCTTCGGATCGAGCGACGCGGCGGCCACCAGCGCGACAATGCCGACAACGCCTTCCATCAGCATGGCCCCGTAGCCGATGTCGCGGACGTGCGATTCCTTCTCGATCATCTTCGGCGTCGTTCCCGAGGCGACCAGGGCATGAAACCCGGAGATCGAGCCGCACATGATGCAGATGAACACGAACGGGAAGATGGCGCCGCTGAAGGTCGGCCCGCCGCTCTCGAAGACGGGATTGACCGTCGGGCAACGCATCACCGGGTTGGCGATGAAGACGCCGACGATGAGGACAAAGATGGTGCCGATCTTGAGAAAGCTGGACAGGTAATCGCGCGGGCACAGGAGCAACCACACGGGCAAGACCGAGGCGACGAAGCCGTAGCCGGCCAGCGCCAGGATGGTCTGCCCCTTGGTCAGCGAGAACAACCATTCGACGGGCGAGCCGGGAATCCAGTTGCCGGCGACCGTAGCGGCCAACACGGCGACGGCGCCGATGAGCGAGGCCTCGACCACGCGCCCCTTGCGGATCTTGTACATATACAGGCCGACGAACAGCGCGATGGGAATGGTGCAGGCGATGGTGAAGGTGCCCCAGGAACTGCCCGGCACTAGCTGGGCCGCGCCGGCCGGCAGTTCGACCGTTCGCGCGGCATTCATTGACAGAGGCGTGTCAGCCGGCACTTTGATTTGAAACGCCTCGGAGCGCACGGAAACCGCCGTCGTGTTGGCGTAAGCGACGCGGCAGCCTTCGGGAAACGAATAGACGCGCCCGCCCGAACGCATCGCCGGTTCGGTAAGCGCGTTTCCTTCCGGCAATGTGATGCGCGTGCCGTCCGCGAAGTTGACCTCTTCGCCGCCGAGGGCCTTGACGACAACGAAGCCCAGCCCGGCCAGGGCGATGACGACGATGAACAGGATGGCGGCCGAGACCACGACGGCGGCGGGTCGGCCGAGTTCGGCGCGGGCGATCTCGGCCAGCGACTTGCCGCCGCGCCGCACCGAGGCCGCCAGCACGAGCATGTCTTGCACCGCCCCCGCCAGGCAGACGCCGATGACCAGCCAGAGAAGGCCAGGCATGTAGCCGTATTGAATGGCCAACACCGGGCCGATCAAGGGCCCCGCGCCCGAGATGGCCGCGAAGTGATGGCCGAACAACACCCACTTCTTGGTGGGGTGATAATTCTGCCCGTCGTTGTGCAGGTAGGCCGGCGTGGTGCGGGAGTCGTCGAGCATCGCCACCCGCGCCGCCAGGAAAGCGCTGTAATAGCGATAGGCGATGGCGATCACGCACAGGGCGCCGAGGAGCAGCGGCATGGCGTGCATCAGGGTGCGGCCATCGAGCGTCGTTTCGTAGAGCATTAGCCGTTTCTCGCTTCGTATTCGTCCTCGCGGCGCTTCTCTTCCAGGCATTCGATGAAGTCGGAACGCAGCGAGGCGTCGAGGCGTTCGAGGTAGGATTCGTCGAGGTCGTGCGCCGCGATCAAGCTGACGACGTCGGCGAAATCCTGGTGGCGCCGCGCGGCCAGTTTGAGTTGGATCAACGTGGGCAAGTCAACATAGTAAACCTTGTTAATCAACTGGCGAACCGCCGTTGGATCGGGAAAAGCGATCGGCCCCGGCTGTCCCCTTCCGGGAAACAGCCCCGTTACCAGCACATCCAAGATGACCCCATTGGACCGATCCACGAAGCGGCGCGGCCGGCGCGGCACGAGGTCGTAGTTCTCCGGCACGATGGTATCGCGGAAGGTAGCGAAGCCTTCGGGAGTGAGCAGCACGTCCACGTCGTCGGTCATGCGGCGATGGCCGTGGGCATAGACCGCCATGCCGCCCAGGATCGCGTGAACGATTTTAGCCTTCTTCAGTTGTTGGAGGAGCCGCCGCATGGACTGGTTGGCCGGGTCTTTGCCGCGATGAAACATCGACATGGCCTCAAGCGGATCGGCGGGATAGGAGGTGGTGGAGCGAGCCATGATGGATCGTCCGAAGGGAGGAAACGCATGATGGAGGGCTTCTCCTCCATCATGCGCGGGAAAGGAGTTGTCGGCAATGCGGAAGGGACATTAATGCCCTACCGACGCCGGCTCGGGCGTAACCGTCCGCTTGTTCGCAACCTCCGGCACCTTGGGGATGCGCATGGCGTAGAACGAGCGCCACACGAACACCAGCGCCACCGCCAGCATGACGACGCCGACGATGCCGGTGATATCGATGGTCTTGGTATCATGGGCGTGCCGCTTCATGCCGACGGCGATCTCGACGGCGAGCAGTCCGAACAGCGTCGAGAACTTGATGATGGGGTTGAGCGCCACCGAGGTGGTGTCCTTGAACGGATCGCCGACCGTGTCGCCGACCACCGTGGCGGCGTGCAACGGCGTTCCCTTCTCCTTGAGATCGACCTCGACATACTTCTTGGCGTTGTCCCAGGCGCCGCCGGTGTTGGCCATCGAGATCGCCTGGAACAAACCGAAGACAGCGATGGATATCAAGTAGGCGACGAAGAAATTCGGATCGAAGAAGGCGAAGGCGAGCGTGATCGCCATCAGGGCGATGAAGATATTCCACATGCCGGCTTGCGCGTACTGCGTGCAGATGCGCACGACCGTCTTCGAGTCCTCGATGTCGGCCTCTTTCTTGGTCAAATCCATGTTGTTCTTGATGAATTCCACGGCGCGATACGCCCCCGTCGTCACCGCTTGCATCGAGGCGCCGGAGAACCAGAAGACCACCGTGCCGCCGCAGATGAAGCCGAGCAGTACCGGAGCGTCGGTCAGGCTGATGTGCAGGAGGTTGGCTTTCCCCAGAAGCAGGATGATGGAGAAAATCATCGTCGTGGCGCCGACGACGGCGGTGCCGATGAGTACCGGCTTGGCCGTCGCCTTAAAGGTGTTGCCGGCCGAGTCGTTGGCTTCGAGGTAGTGTTTGCCGCGTACGAAGTCTGGCTCGAAGCCGAAGTCGCGGCGAATCTCTTCCTTGATATTGGGGATATGCTCCGTCTGGGCCAACTCGAAGACGGATTGCGCGTTGTCCGTTACCGGCCCATAGCTATCGACGGCGATGTTCACCGGCCCCATGCACAGGAAGCCGAAGGCGACCAGGCCGAACGCGAAGACGGAGCCGACGCCGACCAGGTTAGGCTTCAATTCGGATTCGATAACGGCTTTCGCCACTGGGTCTTGCAGGGCATTCAACGTCGGCGAGCGGTCGAACGCGCTTCCCTTCAGTTCGCTGTTTTTCTTAAGTTCCGCCTTGATTTGTTGCTGTGTGCCCGCGTCCAGGGTTTCGAGGCGCGCGGAGTGCGGCTGCTGCAGTTCCACCTGCATGATGCCGTCCAGCCCCTGCTGGCTGACGAAGAAGGCGCTGGCCATCAATCCGGCGATCAGCAATCCCATCCAGAAAGCGCTGAAGTAGCCGGCGACCAGGCCGGAGAGGATCGTCAGCGAGGCGCCGCCTTCGCGGGAGGCAGTGACGATTTCGTGGACGTGCTTGGAATGGGAACTAGTGAACACCTTGGTGAACTCGGGAATGAGTACGGCGGCCAGCGTGCCGCAACTGATAATCGTCGCCAGTTGCCACCACAGCTGCGGCCAGGCTTTGCCGGCGACGACGAGATCGCTGATGAGCAAATAACTCATGCCGAACGACGTGGTGATACAGAGGATGGACGCGATCCAGATGAGGCGCGTCAGCGGCTCCTCGAAATCGAATTCGAGCAGGCCGCGATATTTCTTCTCGGAGATAGCCTGGTTGATGAAGTAAGAGACGCCCGACATGAAATCCATCAGGAAGCGCATGGCGAAGATCCAGACGATCAGCTTGGCTTGCAAGTCGGACTGGCTGCTCGGAATGGCCAGCGTGATGAAGGCGATGAGCGCGACGCCGGTGACGCCGTAGGTCTCGAAGCCGTCCGCGGTCGGACCGACCGAGTCGCCGGCGTTATCGCCGGTGCAGTCGGCGATGACGCCGGGGTTGCGCGGGTCGTCTTCCTTGACGTTGAAGACGATCTTCATCAAATCGGAGCCGATGTCGGCGATCTTGGTGAAGATGCCGCCGGCGATGCGCAGCGCCGAGGCGCCGAGCGATTCGCCGATGGCGAAACCGAGGAAGCAGATGCCGACGATCTCGCGGGGCACGAACAGCAAGATGATGACCATCATGACCAGTTCGAGCGAGATCAAGAACAGACCGATCGACATGCCGGCGCGGAGCGGAATGTTGACCACGTCCCACGGTTCGTTGCGCAGCGAGGCGAAGGCGGTGCGGGCGTTGGCGTAGGTGTTGATGCGAATGCCGTAGTAGGCCACCCACAGCGAGCCGCCCATGCCGACGATGGCGAAGAACAACACCAGGACCAGGGTAACGCCCGCGCTGTACTTCACGGGGGCGTTGGGGTTTTCCAGGGCGTTGGCATCGTGCCCAGCGCTCAGGATGTAGTACGAAATGGCAATGGCGGCGAAGACGTAGAGCAATAGCAAGAACTTGGTCTGCTGCAGCAGATACGTCTTGCACGTCTGGAAGATGATCTCGGCGATGTCCAACATCGACTTGTGCGCCGGCAACCGCACGATCTGACTGCGCAAATAGAGACTGATGCCCAGGGTGCCGATAATGACGAACGAACCATAAAACAGCAGGTTCCAGGCGCTGATGGTGGCGCCGAAGAGAGTGAACTTGCCTTCGTGCAAGTCGGGGATTGCCAGATCCGCTTCGCTGGCGTGGGCCGGAAGCGCCGCCAGCAGCAGCACGACCACCGAAGCGAGGAGGGGGAGGAGTTTCAGGAACGTAGCGGGCCGGCGAATCGCCGGCCCGGCCGAGTGTTTCGTAGCCATGACGGGAGAGCACTCCTGGTACGCGGTCCATCGGTTTTCACGGAATTACGGGTAAAGATAGACGGGTTGTGCCGCCAAGTCTACCCGTCGCCGTGAATCGGGCCGTGGATATCCAGGATTACCCTTGCAATGCGCACCGGGAAGTACGGCGAGTGGCTCAACTCCTGTAGCCATCGTCCTCGCGCCGGGACGACGGCCGGACGGTGCTCGTCTGCCAATCGTACCCCATCTTGGCCAGGGCGACCGCGATGAACAGGCCCAGGCCCATCGACACGACGGGCATCATCTTTTCCTCGGCCTCGCGCTCCTTCTGACGCTTGGCGGCAACTGCCGCGGGGTCGGGCGGGCATCACCGCGGATAGGCGGAGCCGGTGTCGGCGAGGAACAGCAAGGCGACGCAGAAGCCGAGGAAGGCATTACGCAACGTCATCGCGATACTCCGTGGCGAGTTGGGCTGTCTAGTTATTCGTCGGGCGAAGCTCGTCATTGCGTTCTCTTTTAGCATACGCTTCTTCTGGAATCAGGGCCAGAAAATGGAAACGCTCGTTCCCAAGGACGCAAGCTATACTCCAACCATGAATCCTCCCGCCGTCTTTCCCTCCCCGAAAGGCCATTCCCATGCGTGCCTTCCTCATCGTCGCCGCGTTGCTCTGCGTCGTACTTCCCGCCCGCGCTCAAAACGCCAACGAGGTGCGGCAACTCTTGCGGCAACTCAAGGTCAAGGACATCTCCGATCGGCAGGAAGCTCTGCGCGAGTTGCTCAAGCTCGGTCCCCAGTCAAAGGAGGCGGTGCCCGTCCTCATTGAGGCGTTCGCGGACAAAGACGCGGAGACGCGCCAACTCGTGACCAATCTGCTCGGCACCATCGGCAAGACGGCGGTCCCGGAATTGACGGAGGCCCTGCGGAGCGACACCCAACTCACGAGGCGTCAGGCAAGCATTGCCCTGGCGAAGATCGGCCCCGACGCCGCCGGCGCCATCGACGCCCTCGGCGAGGCCATGTGCGACAAGGACGGCGAGGTACGCGGCTTCGCCGTGGCCGCCCTCGTCAAGATCGATCCCCTGTTGAAGAAGGTCCTGCCCGTGCTGAACGACGCCTTGAAAAACGGCGATAAGGAAGGGCGTCTGGCCGTCGTCTTCGCGCTGGAGGAGCCAGCCGGCAAGGTCGAGGCGGTCGTCGCCGTCCTCGCGGCCGGCCTCAAGGACAAGGACAAGAACGTGCGCATCGCCACCGCCGCGATCCTCGGCCGCGTCGGCGACCCGGCCAAGGCCGCCCTGCCCGCGCTAAAGGAGGCGCTGCGCGACGGCGACGGTGAAGTGCGCGTGAGCGCCGCGCAGGTACTCATCGACCTCGACCCCAAGCAGGTGGACGCCGTGATACCGCTGCTCGTCAAGAGCCTATCCGACGGCGACGTGCCTGTTCGGCGCGGCGCGGCTTACGTCCTCGGCCAGATCGGCCCAGCCGCGAAGGAAGCCGGCGCCGCACTGTTGAAATTGAAGAAGGATGATGCCAGCGCCGAGGTCCGGCAAGCGGCGATTTTGGCTTTGAGTAAGATCAACGTCGAGAAGTGAACGGCACTGTACGCTTCAATCGCGGCATCTGGGATCCCAAGACAGAGGGGACTGCGAATCGAGCCGCCAGGTAACCCCACCGCGCCAGCCAACGCGCCTGGCGGCCTGTCGGGGTAGTTTGGCGTCCTATGGCAATCGGCTTCGCACGTGATGTGACGAAAAGGGGACGCAGCCAATCCCGTTCGGCACGATAGTAGCAATGAGGCCGCGGAAAGACAATGAGGCACATGACGCTGGCGGATGCGTGGGGCAGATAGCAAGGAAAAGGAGAGAGGTGTCCAGCGGGAAGTGGCCAACGCGCGGCAGCGAACGCCGCCCGACCCGTCCAAAGTCGAGCGGGCTCTAGGCGCCGTGACCGTTTAATTTTGCAAATGCGCTAGCAGTTCCTCCTCGTCGGCCCAGCGGGTGAAATAGAAGCAGATCATCTCGTGGGTCCGCTTGGTCGGCTGCTTGCCGGTCCACAGCGCGATCAACAGACAGGCGATGATGGCGCCGTGCGCTTGAATCCACCCCGGCCGGATGGGTGCTCAGCAGGTGCCCGCAGCCCAGAATGTGCTTGAGAAAGCGAAAGAAAATCTCGATCAGCCGACGGCGCTGGTAGAGAAAGCCGATCACCTCGGCCGGCACGTCGAGCAAGTTGGTGGCGATGCGCAAGACGCCATCGCTGCGCGGCCCCGAGGTGCCGCCCCCGGCCTTGCCGCGCTTGGGGTGCGGCGTCGTCTGGATGAAGATCAAACGCAGCGGATGCTCGGGCCGTTCGCCCGGCTTGCGGTCCTGGCCCCTGCGGACCACCGCGTCGAAGGAAACGGGGGCCGCCGTGGCCTCAGCCGACAGCGGCCGTTGCTCGACGACCTCGTAGACGCTGTTGTCGCGCACGCAGCAGACGTAGCTGCTGTCGACCGTCGCGATGGCGTTGAACAGCGCGAACTGCGCGTAGCCTGTATCCGCTTGCGGCGTCTGGCGTAGGACGGCGCGTTCGTCGTTGTCGCCCTGACTGCCGGCGCCGGTGATGTCGATGCACACGGGCAAGCCGCGTTCGACGTCGACGTGCGTGTGCAGCCGCCAGGCGCTCATCGACCGACCATCGGTGGGCGAGCGCAGGTAGGCGGCTTGGACGATGCGCGACAGGGTCTTGACCACGGTACCATCGACGGCGGCGACCGAGTGTTTGACGTCGGGAAACTGGCGGTCCTTGGCCATCGGTTCGAGTTGCGCGGCCAGTTCGCTGGCGATCTGCTAGATCGGTTCGGGGTCGAAAACCTCGGTGGCCTCGGAGAGGGAGCCGAGCGAGGCGCGGGGGCAGCCGAGTTTCTTTTGCACCTTAGTTGGCGGTTGCCGGCGCGATCGCGTTATGTGCCGACGTCGTGGAGGCGTTCGAGCAACGGCAGGAGCCGATCGAAGTATTTGAGTCCAACGATGTCGCTGTCGCGCATCTTGCTGGCTTTTCGCGCCGCCATCCCGCTATGTATGCGCGAGGAAAACGCATGGCGCAAGAGCAATTTGCGAGAAAAACAAGGATATTCACGAAGAAATCATGGCGCGAATATCGTGCCGAACGGGATTGGGTCGGGAGTCATTGCCGGAACGGCCCTTCGGGTGCTTCGCACAGTGATTCCCGACTCCTTTTCGAGCCGACTCTCATGCCAATACTTGTTTGAGAAAAGTCCGCGTCCGTTCCGTTTGGGGATGATCGAGTACTTCGCCCGGCGGTCCCTGCTCGATCACTTTGCCGTCGGCCAGGACGAAGACGATGTCGGCGGCCCGCCGGGCGAAGCCAATTTCGTGGGTGACGACGAGCAGCGTCAGGCCGTCGCGGCGCATGTCCTCCAGGACTTCGAGGACTTCGTGCTTGAGTTCCGGGTCGAGGGCGCTGGTGATTTCGTCGCACAGTAGGCCGCGCGGCTTCATGGCCAGGGCGCGGGCGATGGCCACGCGCTGCTTCTGGCCGCCGGACAGCTGCTGCGGATAAGCGTCGGCGCGGTCGTGCAGACCGACGCGCTTCAACAGGGCCATGCCCTCCTCGATTGCCTCCGCTTTCGGCTTTTTAAGTACTTGAATCGGTGCCTCGATGACGTTGCCGAGCGTCGTCAAGTGCGGAAACAGCTGAAAATCCTGGAAGACCATGCCGAAGAGTCGGCGCAATGCGCCGATATCCGTCGCGCCGTGGTCGCCGCCGCGCAGAATGTGTGTGCCGACCTGCGCCTCGCCCGCATCGAAGGATATCAATCCATTGATACAGCGCAAGAGGGTGGATTTGCCGCCGCCGCTGGGGCCAATGAGCGCCGCCGTCTGCCCGCCCTTGACGCGCAGATTGACGCCGTCGAGGACGACGCGCGGCCCGAAACACTTGCGCAGATCGCTGAGGGTCACGTCCACGGGGTCATCAGGCATGGGTTCGCCCCCAGCGCTTCTCGAGCGCGCGCGACAGGTATCCCAGCGGCACCGACATGGCCAGGTAGAGGACGGCGGTCGCCAGGCCGATTTCCAGGTACTGGGCGTGCGGCTTTGACAGGATGAGATACATCTTCGTCAATTCGACCACGGCGATGACGCTGACGACGCTGGTATCCTTGAACAGACCGACGAAGTCGTTGGTCATTGGCGGCAGGATGGCGCGAATGGCTTGCGGCATGATGACGCGACGAAAAGTCAAGGCGTCCGACATGCCGAGCGAGGCGGCGGCTTCCCACTGGCCCGCCGGTACGCCCGTCAGTCCCGCCCGGCAAATTTCCGCTTCATATGCCGCGTAGGTCAAACCGAAGGCCAGGATCGCCGCCACGTCTGCCGATAGTCGAATTCCCATCGACGGCAGTCCGTAATAGAGGAAGTACACGACCAAAAGCACGGGGATGCCGCGGAAGAACTCGACGTACAGCAAGGCGAGTAACCGCAGCGGCGCCGGCCCGTATAATCGGCTAATGGCGATGGGCAACCCCAGCGCGATCGCCAGCGCCATGCTGACGACGCTGAGATAGACCGTCATGACGGCCGCTTGCAGCAGCAACGGCAAGTAGCCGTCGAAGGTATAGGCCGTCCCCGCGTCCGCGTCCACCGTCGGCGCCGGTCCGACGAGTGCTTCTTGATCGTCGTTCCACAGGCCCCACTTCTCGTAGATGCGCCGCAGGTCGCCGTCCTTGGCCAGCTTTTCGAGGGCCGCGTCCAGCTGGTCGGCCAGCGCCGCCTCGTCGGGGCGCACGGCAATGGCGTACATGCCGCGCTCGATGGGCGCTCCCACGAACTTGAGCGTCGCCATCGCCTGCGCGTACTTGAGCCGCGGCGCTTTTTGCGCGTAATAGAGGGCGATCGGCAGGTCGAGCAGTACAGCGTCGAGGCGTTCGTTGGCCAGGTCTTGATATGGCTCGACCTGCCCTGGGTATGGCTTGTTCGGGATTTTAAGCTTGTCCATGAGCCGACTGGCCGCCGTGTTCTCCAGCGTGCCGACGACCAATTCCGGCTTGCCTTCCAGGTCTTTGAAGCCCCGAAAGCGGTTGTCGGCGTCGCGGGCGACCAGCTGCAAGCGATAGTAATAATAGGGGTTCGTGAAGCGGACTTGGGCCTTGCGGTCGGGCGTCACTTCGAGGCCGTTCATCGCCAGGTCGATGTCGCCGCGTTCGAGGGCGGCGATTAGGTTGTCGAACTGCGTTTGCTTGAAGGCGATGGGCCGGTCCAATTTTTTGGCCAGGGCGTCCTTCAAATCGACCTCGAAGCCGATGTACTCCTTCGGATTCGCCGGGTCACGGAAGACATAGGGGGCGCCGCCTTCGGTATCCGCGCCCCAAATGAGCGGCTTGTCCTTGAGCGGGTCGGCGGCCTGCAATTCGCCAACGCTACCAAGAACGACGAGCGTCGCCAGCATTGCCGCGAGGAAGTGCGTCGGCCGATGGCTGAACAAGGCGCGGATCCTCCGAGTTTGCGACTCACCTCATGGTATTGCGAGCCATCCAGCAGGTGAGCGACGTTTCTCCGCGACTGATCTGGCGAGCGGGGGCGT